>NZ_JBHERJ010000081.1:0-31011 GCF_043359455.1 Lysinibacillus sp. PWR01
TCATTTCTACCTTTCAATTGACTATTTTGTTTTTCAACACTAAAAAGGTGCCTCAATCTCTTGAGACACCTTTAGATGATTAACCTTTTACATAATAAACTTCTTGTCCGCTTTCAATGATGTGATCAGGCTTTGGTTTCCCTGCGCTTGCCTTATGGCCGGCAATATGCTCAGGACTCTTCTCCCAATTTTTCCATGCTTCTTCTGATTCCCAACGAACCATCACTAGCACTTCTTCATCTCCACGGCGAACTTTCTTTACAAGTACCTGCTTATCAATGTAACCAGGCTGTTGTTCAAGTAATGAAGGACCGTTTGATTTAGCACCAAAACGTTCAACAACCTTATCCGAATTCCCTTCCGTCACAACAATACGTTTAATTTGTACAAACATATTAGTTAAACGCCTTTAACACATCTTCAGCTTTTTGTGTTTCTGATTGTAAACCGCCACCTGAAAGGTACCAAACTTCTGGATCTAGGTAGAATACTTTACCGTTTTTCACAGCGTTTGTTGCACTTACGATTTCGTTTTCAATTGCAGCTTTTGTACCTGATTCACCGTTTTCATTTACAACAGCGTCACGGTCAACAACAAATAAGATATCTGGGTTTTTCTCACGTACGAATTCAAAGCTTGCATTATCACCATGTGACTCGATTTTGAAGCCACTAGCTTCAGCTACAGCTTTTACACCATACACATCATGAATCACACCGAAACGTGAACCAGGACCAAATACTGATAATGAACCTTCACTACCTAAAACGATTAATGCTTTTTCTTCTGTTGCAGTAGCTTTTGCTTTTACTTCTTCTACTTTTGCTTCATAGGCAGCCATTGCATCTGCAGCTTCTTTTTCTTTACCAAAGATTTTACCTGCTAATTCTGTATTAGCTTTGAATGACTCTAAGAAGTTATTATTATCTACACCAATGTATACTGTAGGAGCAATTTTAGATAATTCAGCATAAGCTGCTGACGCACGACCAGAGATGAAAATAATATCTGGGTTAATTTCAGACAATTTTTCATAATCAGGCTCGAATAATGTACCTGCATTTACATAAGTGCTATCTTTAAACTTGCTTAAGTATGCTGGTAATGAATCTTGTACTACTGCAGTAGGATTAACGCCTAAAGCATCTAAAGTATCTAGGAAACCATTATCAAAAACGACAACTTTTTCCGGCATTTTATCAAGTGTTATTTCTTCAAATGTAGTACTATTACCATCGCGACCTTCAACTGTGCTACCTGGGATTGTTAGTGGGTAAAGTGATGATTCTTCATTTTGTTCCTCAGCTGGTTTGTCAGTTGAAGTACCTTTATCTTCTTCTTTTGCTTCGTCTTTCGAACCGCAAGCAGCCAATACTAATAACATCATTGCCATTAATACCGTAAGTAACTTCCATTTTTTCATTGTGAAATTTCTCCTTTAATTAATTTATTTGATAGTTAGATGGTTTATCCATCTGGAACTATTTTTACGAATTAAAATAAACACAAATTCGACAGCCATCCTGTTCTTGAACAGGGATATCCATATCATAGATTTCCTTCAATGCATGTGAGTTAATAATGTCATTTGTAGGACCGTTTTTAACAACACGACCATCTTTTAATGCAACAATATAGTCAGAGTAAACGGAAGCAAAATTAATATCGTGTAAAACGATAACCACCGTTTTGCCTAGCTCATCAACCAGCTTACGTAAAATCTTCATAATCTGTACAGAATGCTTCATATCTAAATTATTCAATGGTTCGTCCAGTAAGATATATTCAGTGTCCTGTGCAATAACCATTGCGATAAAAGCACGCTGACGTTGACCACCTGAAAGTTCATCTAAATAATTTTGTTGCATATCTTCTAAATTCATATAACGAATAGCTTCGTCAACTTTTTCTTCATCTTCAGGCTTTAAGTGCCCTTTTGAGTAAGGGAAACGGCCAAAGGATACAAGCTCACGGATCGTTAGACGAACATTCATAAAGTTAGATTGCTTTAAAATCGATACGCGTTTAGCGAAATCATCTGATTTCCAGCTCCGTACATCTGCCTTATCGAGTAGTACTTCGCCAGTATCTGCATTCAGTAAACGACTCACCATTGAAAGTAGCGTGGACTTCCCTGCACCATTCGGTCCAATAAACGATGTGATTTTTCCGGAAACAATATCAACACTTACATCTTGAACGACAGGTTTTTTTCCAAAAAACTTCGTAATTTCTTTGACTTGTATCATCCTGCTGACCTACTTTCTCTTAATAATAAGTAGATGAAGTAGACCCCACCCACAAAATTAATAATGACACTAAGTGTAGTAGTGAAACTAAATAAACGTTCAACCATCCATTGTCCACCGACTAAAGCAACAATACTCATTACACAAGAGCCAGTAATTAAGATCGAATGCTTGTATGTTCTGAAATACTGATACGATAAATTTGCAACGATTAAACCAAAGAATGTGATCGGACCAACGAGCGCCGTCGAAACGGCTATCAAGATCGAAGCTAAAATTAACATACGTTGTACCAACTTATCGTAAGGTACACCTAAATTTATAGCTGTATCTCGTCCCAAGGACATAACGTCTAATTGATTCATATGACGAGCACCATAGAAAAACGTTATTAAAATGATAACGCCTGCCAGCCAAACTAAATCTGAATTAACATTATTGAAACTTGCAAACATTTTACTTTGTAAGCCTAAAAACTCATTCGGATCTATTAATACTTGAAAGAACGTAGTAATACTTCCTAAAAACGTACCGACAATCATGCCAACAAGCAGTAAAAAATAAATCGGGCGCTTTCCTTCTTTAAACAATACTCGGTAAAAAATTAAAGCGAATAGAATCATCGCCCCAATCGCAAGCGTAAAATTATAGTAGATATTAATAACTAATATGGATGTAGAGCCAAAGAAAAAGTAGATGCATGTTTGAATTAACATATACAAAGCATCTAAACCCATGACACTTGGCGTTAAAATACGATTATGTGTAATTGTTTGGAAAACTACTGTGGAATAGGCAATAGCTATACCTGTTAATGCCATTGCTACTACTTTTATGACACGACGTGGAAAAGCATAATGATAATTACCATTTAATTCCCAAAACAAATATAGAACAATTGCTATAACAGCAAGACCTAGTAAAATGAACATTTTTGTACGATTACGCATATGCTCTCCCCCTAAACAACATGAATAGGAAGATGGCACTTCCAATTACACCAACAGTCATACTAATTGGTATTTCATAAGGGAAAATCAGTACTCGTCCTAAAATATCGCAGAATAATAAGAATGACATACCAAGTAAGGCTGTATGCGGCAAGGTTTTCGCCAAATTATCACCTTTGAACAGTGAAATAATGTTCGGAATAATCAAACCAAGGAAGGGAATGATACCGACTGTTAACACCACTGTCGTGGAGATAAGAGCTACCAACACTAAGCCTAAATTGACCACAAATTTATAGGATAGACCAAGGTTTTTTGCAAAATCCTCTCCCATCCCAGCTACTGTAAAACGATTTGCGTAAATGTAAGCTAAAATGAGTATCGGTACACTTACGTATAACAGTTCATAACGGCCTTTCATGATTAATGAGAAATCTCCTTGTAACCATGCAGAAATGTTCTGGATAATATTTGCCTTGTATGCAAAGAACGTTGTCACAGAGGACAAAATATTCCCAAACATTAAGCCAATAAGCGGTATAAAAATCGCATCTTTAAACTTAATTCGGTTTAATATTTGCATGAATAGTAATGTGCCGGCTAAAGCAAATATGAAAGCGAAGGAAATTTTTTGGAAATACGTGACGTTCGTAAAAAACATCATTGAAATCAATACGCCCAACCGTGTGGCATCTAATGTACCAGCTGTTGTTGGTGATACGAATTTATTCCTACTTAAGCTTTGCATAATTAAACCAGCAATACTCATACCTGCACCTGCTAGCAAGATTGCAACAAGTCTAGGTACACGACTAATTAAAAATAGTCTAGCTTCTTCTGATTGGAAGTCTAATAGGTCGCTAGGCTTAATATCTACTACTCCGATAAATAGCGACACAATAGACAGCACAACAGTTGCTGTTAAAAGATATCTTATTTTCATAGTAATCCCCGGTAGATTTCATTTTTGTGTGTAACTCACTTTTTAGTGAAAATGATTATCATTACTCACGATTTCCATTATAATCATGATTTTATTCTCAGTCAACCTACAAATGAGAATTATTCTCGCTTTATTGAGGATTAACTAAAAAATATGCCTAATTAACGAAATATCAGCATAATCGTTCATCTTTTCAACAGAAATAATTCACTATTTCTACAATTTTTTTATCCAAATAAAAAGGTAATTGAGAATAAAATCTATCTCTCAATTACCATTTTTTATTAAATAATTTTCTTAATGCCTCTTAACCATGCTGAAATAATGAATATGATTAATACTAAACCTACATAGCCCATAACCGCATACAGTTTAGCTACTAGTGTTGTGAATCCCACAAGACTTGCTAGAAATCCGAGACCACCTATAAATATGACTGCAACCCTAAAGCTTGCTCTATTGGGTTCGAAAAACCTAACCATGAAGGAATATAGCATCCCTACCGCCGTATTATAAATCATTCCCAAAAGAGAAATAGTCATTAATAGCCCAACAATTGGATGAATTTCATTAGCTAATGCTAACATCGGAATGTCTAGTCCAACAATAATATTCATTTTTGCTAGAAGAGAGAAATTCACAAGTAAAATTAAAGCCCCTAACAAAATTCCACCAATTATACCACCCATTCCAGCTACCCTATGATTACGTATAGATCCACACATCACCGTTAATAAAGAAAAACTAACCCCTACATTGAATGACATATATAGTAAAGCCGTCACCCACCAGCTTTTCTCACTTATTTGAGCCTGTTGAGCAATAACAGCCTGCTCTACAAAGGTAAGGTCCATCGTAGCTATAGCATAGATAGCGATGATGGACACAATGGTTAGTAGATAGGGAGTGGCTAGCGCGATGATATTAATGATACTTTTCACATCCATCATAACTGTAGCTATTGTAAGCAAGATCATGCAAATACTCCCTAGCCAGATAGGAAATCCAAACATTTGTTGAAATGTTGCACCAGCACCAGCAAACATAATTACGGCTACACCAAATAAAAAGAGGGATAGGACTAAATCCAATACAAAGCCAATAGTATTCCCTGAAATTTGATAAATCAAATCCTTATGGGAGGCTGTGCGAAGTCTTGAGCTCACTTGAGCAATGCACATTCCAACAATCGAGAAACCAACCATAGCTAACAGTGCACCATATATTCCTTTAAAGCCATAGCTTGTAAAATAGAGGACAATTTCCTGCCCCGATGCAAATCCTGCTCCAACGATAATCCCTACATAGGCACCACCGATTTGCAAGCTTTTTTTCAATCAGTTCTCTCCTCGTTTTTCCTTTATACCAGATGATTGACTAAGTAATGCTTTATTGATAGATTTCTTTACTAATCGTTAATTTATCAATAACAGCCATATTAGGCGTATAACCAATACCGACTGACTGGGGTACCTCAATATAGCCATCTTTGACTTTTACTTCAGGATCAATTACGTCCTCATACCAATAATGACTAGATCCTGCTGTATCGCCGGGTAAAATAAAGTGACTAAGAGATGTTAAGGCAATATTATGTGCTCGTCCAATTCCTGCCTCTAACATACCACCACACCAAACTGGAATATCGTTCGCTTTACACAGGTCATGGATTCGTTTCGCTTCCGTTAAACCACCTACTCGTCCAATCTTGATGTTTATGACACCACAGCTTCCAAGTTCAATTGCTCGTCTGGCATCCTCATAGGATGTGATGCTTTCATCTAAACAAATAGGCGTTTTTAACTTTTTCTGCAATGCTGCATGATCGACAATATCATCAGTAGCTAGTGGTTGTTCAATCATTAATAAATCAAAGTCATCAAGCTGCTGTAGTATTTCTATATCATCTAATGTATAAGCAGAGTTCGCATCTACCATCAAAGGTAAATTTGGCAGTTCCGCGCGAAGTGCTCGTACTACCTCGACATCCTCTCCAGGCTTTATTTTTATTTTCACTCTTTTATAGCCTTTTTCAATATGACCTTTTATTAACGCTATTAACTGAGTGATAGAGGGTTGAATTCCCACGCTGACTCCCACTTCAATACGTTGTTTTTGACCGCCTAATGCCTGTGCAAGTGATTGCTTCGTTTGTTGGGCGTAGATATCCCATACAGCACCTTCAATTGAAGCTTTCGCCATGCAGTTTCGACGAATAGGCGCAAATAATGAGGTCACCTCACCTGGATGCCCTATCTCTTTATGTAACAAGATGGGTATCAAAAAATCTTGCAGCATATGCCATGTTGTCTTTAATGTCTCTTCTGTATACCAAGGTGCTACAAAAGCAACCGTTTCTCCCCATCCAGTAATCCCTGATTCATCTTTTGCTTCTATTAATAATAATTCCTTTTCATCAACTGTGCCAAAGCTCGTTGTAAATGGTGCTTTCATAGGCATTTTCAAGTGCCTTAATGTAATCTTTTCTAATCTCACAATATTCACTCCCTAGCATTATTATAAGGCTAATAAGGAGCGTCTGACTAACAGATAGCTATGAACATATTCTGGATGTTTCTTCATGCGTACAACAGCATAATCTTGATTAAATAATGTCGTTAAGATTGTACGAATTTTATAACGCCAGTCCTCTGCAAGCTTTGGACTTTCCACTTTCATCTTCTGTAGAGATTGAGGGATCGGTAAGAGATAGGCGTCCTTGTAAAAGGATTGTTCCAACTGAAATGTATTTTCTACATCTAGAACTGGCAATCCGTCGACGGTTAATGTCCAAGGTACAATTTCCTGCGCTAGCTCTTCTAATTCATCAAGGCTATCTGCCATTTGATCACGCTCAATCCACCATTCAACAACTAGCCTATCTGATGGGAGCCCTTCATTAAAATCGTCTCGGAGCGGACCATAGTAATCATTTTCATATTGATAGCTAGTGGCGTTCAATTTTAGAAATGCTAAATTAGCTAAACGTGCTTCTAACGGTTCAATTAACCAGCGGACAAGTTGAAAGCCATGCTCTTTTGCATATTCTTGTTGGGCATGCTTCAATAATTCAGCCACACCTTGTTCACGATATGCTTTTTCTACACCAATCATGTGCGAATGCAAGTACATTTCTCTATCTTGATAACCAACAAAGCAATAATTAAAGCCAATTAGCTTTTCGTCTAAATACGCTCCTAATACGATTCCCCCATTTTGTACAGCAGCTAATAATTGATGGGAGGGTATTGCTTGGCTGCCCCATATTTCAGCATTCAATTTTTGGATCTCTGCAATTTCTTTCGGTGTCATTACCTTATGAATTCGCACTTGCTCTAACATTACGCTGACGCCTCCTTTTTATGCCCTGATTCCAAAGCTAATAAAACTGCTCTTGTAAGAATCTCAACTCCTGTGACAAGTCTTGCTTGTTTAAATTTCATTTTCGGATGATGCAACCCGGGAGTTAATCCACAACCCAAGCCTAGCATGGTCGTTTTTAAATGTGGCCGTTTCACAGCATAATGGTGAAAATCCTCTCCACCAGGTGTATGAACTGGCTTTCTTAAATTTGATAACCCAGTAGCCTGTATAATTGCCTGCTCCATCAAATATTGTGCACTTGTATCAACTTCAGCAGCTACGATATTGGCAACCGTACGTAATTCAATCTGTACCTTATGCAACAATTTAGAGGAATCTATTACACGCTTTACTCCTTGTGCTAAATCATCCATTACCTTGTTTTGCTGTGCACGTATATCAATCGTGAACGATGCATTACCTGGAATAATATTGCCTGAATCTCCCCCAGCATGGAATTTCGTCATCTTTACAGATACAGGAACCATTGGATCTGTATGAATGGTTCGCAAATCTTCGATAATTGTTGCACCTACTTCAATCGCATTAGTGCCAAGGTGTGGCCTTGCAGCATGAGCATCCTCCCCAATAATTTCACCTTCAAGTAAGCGAGAGGCACCGTGGTATAAGGCTGCACAATAAGTGCCGTCCTCTAGCTCATGAACTGGTCTTACATGGACACCAAATAAATAATCTAAGTCATCAATAACGCCTTCTTCTAAAACGGATAACGCCCCCGTTCCTTTTTCTTCAGCAGGTTGGAAAATAACACGGATTGTACCATTAAATGATTGCTGTAGTTCTTTTAAAAGTAATAGCGTACCAATGGCCATCGTCATATGTCCGTCATGTCCACATGAATGATTGGCACGGAAATGGCCATCAACTTCTTGCCATAAAGCATCTATATCTGTTCTTAATCCTACTTTCGGATCTCCGTTGCCTACATCCACATATAACCCTGTGGAGTTTTTAAATCGGATAGGAGAAAAGCCTTCCTGCGTTAATAGCTCCACTATATAATTGGTTGTTTCTACTTCATGCCAGCTGATTTCTGGATTCGCATGTAAATACGTAAAAATCTCCATTAATCTTGGCCTCAAATGATCTAACTCTTCTTTCATGGCTTCCAACCCCTTAAATTTTCATATTATTAAAATTATTATAACGAAAATGATAATTATCTACATAGAAACTTATACCCACATTCAGCAAAATAACTACTTACGATAATATATTTCGCTCTCAACTTCTTAGATAGACTTTTATTTAGATAGCAAAAAAAGATGCAAGTACAGCTATTAATAAAACTGTACTTGCATCTTTCATTTAATTAATACCTTTCATCGCTTTCGAAATAATCGGTGAAAGTACTAATATAATAATTCCGACTACAATAGATAAGGTACCTAAGAAGCCAAAGTATGTGAATTCGCTTACAACTTCATAGACCTTAACTAATTGCGCATTAATTGCTTGTGCTGCCGCACTTGTTAAAAACCATAAAGACATCGTTTGTGCTGCGAAGGCCTGTGGTGCCAATTTCGTTGTAGCAGATAGACCAACTGGTGATAATAGTAACTCCCCAACAACCACTAAGAAGAATGACAATACTAACCATAAAGGACTCACTAATGTTTCTCCACCAGATAGGTGTGCTGGAATCATCATCACTAAGAATGATAAACCTGCAAAGAACAATGCGTATGAGAACTTACGTGGTGTTGTTGGTTGCTTGTCTCCCCATTTAAGCCATAGCATCGCAAATAATGGTGCCATCGTGATAACAAATAATGGGTTCAATGACTGGAACCATGAAGATTGAAGCTGAATACCACCAATACTTAGCTGTGTACGCTCATCTGCATATGTCGCTAAAATTGTTGCCCCTTGTTCTTGGATAGCCCAGAACATGACCGCTGATAAAAATAAAGGAATATAAGCAAGTAGACGAGACTTTTCATCCTTCGTTGTTTTTTTACTGCGATACATATAAATAAAGAATGCAGTTGGAATTAATACACCTAGGGCCGTAATGATAAAACTGAATACATTCATTGTTAATGTACCTGTTTTAATACCAATAGCACCTAAAATGATAATAAGTAAAGCTGCAATTCCAAATTGTAAAAAGACTTTTTTACGTTCTTCAGGCTTTAATGGGTTATTTACTTGTAAGCCCGCTAAGCCTAAATATTTTTTCTCTGTTAATTTATAGACAATTAAACCAATTAGCATACCCAGACCAGCTAAACCAAAGCCAAGGTGGAAGCTATACTTTTGTCCAATTGTTCCGACAATAAATGGTGCAATGAATGCTCCCATATTAATACCCATATAGAAAATAGAAAAACCTGCATCACGGCGGCTATCTGTTTCAGCATAAATGTCCCCAACAATACTTGAAACGTTTGGTTTTAATAAACCAGTACCCATGACGATAAATGCCATTGAAGCAAATAACATGCTTACACCACCAGGCAATGCTAGCAGTAAGTGACCAATCATAATTAACACGCCACCATAAAAAATGGTTCTTCGTGTTCCTAAAACTCGGTCGGCAATCCATCCACCTATAATACCAGACATATAAACAAGTGAGCCATAGATGGCCATAATAGAGTTTGCTGTTCCGCGGTCTAGACCTAAGCCTCCCTCATGTAATTCATAATACATAAAGAAGATGAGAATTGCTCGCATACCATAGTACGAGAAACGTTCCCAAAATTCTGTGAAAAACAAAGTAAAGAGCCCTTTAGGGTGTCCAACAAAGCCATTTTGAGGGACAGATTTTACAACTTCATCTTTACTAGACATACAATACCCTCTCCCAATTAAAAATTATTCTCTAAAAATATCATTACCCTAAAATAAGGATAAAAAAACTTTGTTTCATCATACTAAAGCGTTTTATAAACTTTAGCAAGAGTTTTAAAAAATGTTGAAAATTTGTCATTTTTCTATAAATTCTGATTGATTATTAGCGAAAATATTAAATCCTTTGATATATCTAAGTTTTCTCACACTTTCTTTCCAAAAAATTAATACATACTCATTGAATTATTCTAAAATATTTAAAATTCAGATTTATTACTTTGTTTACAAATTTATACTATTTTATCTACAACCTACGGTACGCCTTTCACTTTGTTCTAGATTCTACTATTCCCTCTAATCATAAAAAGCATGCCAAAAATATTTTGGCATGCTTTGGGAAATCCATTTTTTTAATTAACAACATAGTGTTGATACTTTGCATAGTCTGCTGCTTTTACTTCAAGAGACAATAATGTCCCGCCTTCTTCATAGGCAGTATTAAAAACAGAGGCTTGTTCATTTAAATAAGAAACAACGTTCCCTTGGTCATAAGGTATTAACATGTCACACTTTACATAATGCGAGAAGATGTGTTGACGAATTAACTGTACTAATTCCTCTAAACCAATCCCCTGCTTTGCTGAAATCCAAATATTATCTCCACTTACTACAGGATAAGGAACATCCGCTATATCTGCCTTATTGTATACATAGATTGTTGGAATGTCCTCAACACCAACTGCTTTAAGCGTTTCATTTGTCACATTCATCATAAATCCATGCTCAGCATTTGAAACATCCACCACATGAAGTAAAAGGTCAGCATCTCGTGCCTCTTCCAAAGTAGAGCGAAATGCCTTCACTAAATGGTGAGGTAATTTACTAACGAAACCTACTGTGTCTGTTAGTAAAAATGTCTTCTTATCAGGTAGTTCAATCTGACGAACAGAAGTTTCAAGGGTAGCAAAAAGCATATCCTTCTCAAAGACTTGCTTGTGCTCTTCTTGTCCTATTTGTGTGAGCAGTTGATTCATAATTGTTGATTTACCTGCATTTGTATAGCCGACAATCGATACAACTGGAAGTGCATTTTTACGACGCTGTTTACGCTGCGTTTCTCGTTGCTCCTTAACGTGCTCAAGATCCTTTTTAATTTTAGCAATTTGATCTTCAATCTTTCGTCGATCCAGTTCCAGCTTTGTTTCACCAGCACCTCGGTTTTTAAAGCCACCTCCAGTACCTCCACCCTGACGACTTAAAGAGGCATGCAAACCTACTAAGCGAGGTAGCATGTATTGAAGCTGTGCTAACTCCACCTGCATTTGTGCTTCACGTGTTTTTGCGCGTCTTCCAAAAATATCTAAAATAAGCATTGTTCGATCAATGACCTTCGTTGCTAAATCACGCTCTAAATTACGGATTTGCGAAGGAGACAATTCATCATTAAAAATAACAAGATTTGCTTGTGCTTCTTCATAAAAATTTTTGATTTCTTCTATTTTACCTGTACCTACATAATGGGAAGGTGTGACACGTTCCAAATTTTGCGTGACAATCCCTACCACTTCTACATGCAAAGCCTCAGCTAAATTTTGTAACTCTTCCATAGAATAGTCAAAATGCCCATCGTTTCGTAAATTTACGCCAACGAGTATGGCCTTTTCAATTAATACATCAACTTCCTTAATTCTATCCATTAGAAACCTCCCACCAAAGCCTGGTGTCCCTACGACAAATTTTCTTCATCTTACCATAAAATACCCTTTTTCGTATCTGAAGAACATCATTCACTTTTCTAAAAAAATGCGCCTCAAGGAAAGGCGCATTTAAACCACATTACTATTTTCTTTCTTCTTTTAGCAATGCTTCTGAGCGTGTGAACTCTTCTTCAATTTCTTTATTTGGTTTAAATGTCAGCATACTGACAACAACCGCAATAATTAAACAAACAAAGAAGCCTGGAACAATTTCGTACAAAGCACTTGATAAAGCATCTACTTTTCCCCAAATAAACGCGGTTACAGCCCCTGTCACCATTCCGCTAAGTGCTCCATAGTTCGTTAACTTTCTCCAATATAAAGAAAGCAAAATAATTGGCCCGAAAGCGGCACCGAATCCTGCCCATGCAAAGCCAACCAAGCTTAAGATGGAGCTATCTGGATTCCATGCTAGGATTGCTGCAATAATTGCAACAACTAATACAGCCATACGTCCAACAAAAACATAATGTTTATCGTCTGCTGTTTTATTAAATAATGCTTTATAAATATCCTCTACAAGTGCTGAGGATGTTACGATTAATTGGGATGAAATTGTACTCATAACAGCTGCTAAAATAGCCGCCAGCATAATACCTGCTATAAACGGATGGAATAAAATCTGTCCAAGTACAATGAATACTGTTTCAGCGTCTTTTAGCTCACCAGCATTTTGCTGATAATAAGCTACACCCACCAAGGCAGTTCCAATAGCTCCAAATAAGCTTAACATCATCCAGCCAATACCAATGCGTCGTGCTTGCTTCGTTTCTTTCACAGAGCTAATCGCCATAAAGCGGACAATGATATGAGGCTGTCCAAAATAACCTAACCCCCAAGCAACTGAAGAAATAATCCCCGCTGCTGTAGCAGTGGCTGGTAATAAATTCAGAAGATCTGGATTAACGGATTTAATAGATGAAATCGTTTCTCCTATTCCACCTGTTGCAAATAAACCAAATAGCGGTACAGTAATAAGTGCTAAAAACATGATAAGTCCTTGTAAAAAGTCTGTATAACTTACAGCTAAAAATCCACCGAATAATGTATAGGCGACTGTTACACCTGAAACGATTAATAACCCTGTGTGATAATCATAACCAAATGAACTCTCGAAAAACTTGCCTCCTGCTACCATCCCTGACGATACATAAAACGTGAAAAATAATAGGATGATGATACCAGAAGCAATCCTAATTAGCTTCGTATTATCCCGTAATCGGTTATCCAAATAACTTGGAATGGTAATGGAATCATTCGTAACCTGTGTGTATACCCGTAAACGTGGTGCAACAAGTAGCCAGTTTAGGTAAGCCCCTATTGTGAGTCCAATCGCAATCCAAGCTTCCACAAGACCTGATAAAAATATTGCACCTGGTAAGCCCATTAGGAGCCAGCCAGACATATCCGCAGCACCCGCACTTAGCGCCGTAACCGCTGGACCCAAAGAACGACCGCCAAGCATATAATCTGTTAAATTCGATGTTTTAACAAATGCATACCAGCCAATTGCTAGCATGGCGACCATATAAATAATAATTGCTAATAATTGATACATGTTATCCGACATATTTTCTCCTCCTTTTTAATACTTAGTATCACCAATTCAAAAAGAATTACTATATTTAAGATACCATGAATATACAATTCTACCTATAAATACTCGGAATTTTTATTAAATTATTTCCGAATGCCAAAGTAGACATTGTCTATTATAAAATGTGTTAAACTAGTGCCATCTATTACACAATAAAGTAGGCGAAAATGTATGACATTTGAAGAAATGAAAACTCTGCTCACTGAGCAAATTTTGCAACAACAGCTTGTGACTGCTACAATCAGTCAACCACGTATGAAATCAAACGAAGTAAAACGTGTAAAATTAAAACCATTAATGTTAAAGAATCAGTACCATATACAAATTGAATACCAATATGAACGCATTTTAAAACATGAAAATATTCAATTGGCTCATTTTCCTTCCAAGCTTGACGCCTTTTTTGAGGAGTATCGTCAAGCCCATATCGATTTCGTAGATGAAACGGTACATGTGCAATTATCCAAAAAGAATAAAGTCCTTTGGAAATCAGATAAAACGACTTCACCTAAACAAGTCAATTTAGCCCATAATCGTAAAAAAAATCATTTACTTTCAGATAACCAACCCTATCCATTTTTAATTCGACTAGGGGTTCAAACAGAAGAAGGAAAGGTTAAAAAACAAAAGTATGATAAGTTTAAACAAATTAACCGCTTCATTGAATTTATTGATGACGCCTTAACATACTTACCACAGGATCGACAGGTGCGGATTTTAGATTTTGGTTCAGGTAAATCCTACTTAACCTTTGCTTTGTATCATTATTTAAAAATCGAAAAAGGCTTAGACATTCGTGTTACTGGTTTAGATTTAAAAAAAGAGGTTATTGAAGAATGCTCGAGAATAGCACAGGATTTAGGCTATGACCAGCTAGAATTTCTTGTAGGAGATATCAATGATTATAATGATGAAAGCACTGTAGACATGGTGGTGACACTCCATGCATGCGATGTAGCCACAGATATGGCCTTGGCTCGTGCTGTGAAATGGGGCGCAAGTGTCATTCTAAGTGTTCCTTGCTGTCAGCATGAGTTAAATCGTCAACTAAATACGCCTGCTCTAGACATTATGTTGCAACACGGTCTTGTTCGAGAGCGTTTTGCAGCACTTGCCACAGACGCTATTCGAGCTGAAATTTTATCTCTTGTTGGCTACGAGGCACAGCTTTTAGAGTTTATTGATATGGAGAATACACCTAAAAATATTTTAATTCGAGCATATCAAACAGGTAAAAAACCAAATGAAGAGCAACGTGCAAGCTATGATGCCTTCTTAAAATTACTCAATGCAACACCATTTTTAGCTAATGAGTTAAAAGAGTACTTATAATGCACTTCTATCAAAATAAAAGGCGATCCAATGTTGATTGGACCGCCTTTTTATTATAGCTCTTGTCGCAAAGCTTGAATAACATCGATTTTAGTTGCTTTACGTGCTGGACGGTAGCCTGAAATCATCGCTACACCAACACTAATGGCCGCTGCAATAATAACTAGTTGCCATGGAATCAGAGAAAATGTAATATCATTTGTTGCGAATGCTTCTTCTCCAGTTGCTGCCTTAAGAATCAATGGTAATGCTGCATTAGCCGCAAAACTGATGGCATATGAGATAATAACTGCAATTAGCGTACCAAAAATACCGATAAATGTACTTTCCATTAAAAACAGCCGTTGAATAAGCTTTGGACTTGCCCCAATTGCCTTTAACACACCAATTTCACGAGTACGCTCTGTGACAGCCATTGTCATTGTATTGAAAATACCAATGGAAGCAATCAACACAGCAATCGTACCTACAAAGATTAAGCCAATTTTTAATACAAGGAAAAATACATTCATTTGATCTAATTGCTCAGTGACTGAATATACGCTATAACCTCTATCTTTTAATTTCTCTAAAATCGGCTTTACATTTTCTAAAGTATCCGCATAAATGTTAAATTCAGAGTAAAATAGCTCATCCTCTGCCATGTTATTACTTGTAGATAAATTTTCAGCTAATACTGCCTTTTGTACCTTATCCATATGAATAGCATTATCAACCATCCAATCATAAGAAGGTTTCTCCATTATGCCAACAATTGTATAGCTCATTTTTTGCGTTTCATCATTTGTGCCAGAGTGAGGAACTAAGGACAGGTCAATATTTTTTCCAATCAATGATTCCTTATAGCCTTCTTCACTGCCATCATAGTAAGTGCCCTCTGCTTCAGCCTTTTTACTCTTTTCCGCAATGAGATTGCGTTCTGTTTCATTTAATAATGTTTGCGCAAAATGATAGCCTACAACAATTTCATTGGATTTTGTTGGATAGTGCCCTTTTGCAAGCTTTCCATTTACCTGCTCAAAATCCTGCATATCTGACAATATTAAATTAGAAGTTGTATCACGATCCTCGAAAAATGATTGCGCGGAAGCATTGACACTAATTGTTTCAAGTATTGTTTCTACATGCTCCATTTTTTTAATTTCTTGTACTTGCTCTTCAGTTAATTGCTTATCGCCATATACTTGAATTTTCGTAACGGTTTCGTTTGACAGAATTTCATTGCGTAAAGACTCCTGTAAGCCAAAACCAACCGATGCTAGCACGATTAGAAAGGCACAGCCCATCGTTGCAGCTAGTATCGTCATAAACACACGTAGCTTGTTTTTCTTGATATGCTGTGTTACAAAACCTAGTTGATCCTTAAATAACATGTTAAGCTTCCTCCTTTACAAGTTCTCCATCGTACATGCGGAAGCGTTTATGTGCGATAGTAGCTACTTCTTCATCGTGCGTTATAATGACAAAAGTTAGCCCTAATTCACGATTTAAACTTTGAATGAGCAGTAAGATATCCTGCTCGGTTTCTGAATCGAGACTCCCTGTTGGCTCATCTGCAAGTAATATCGGAGGATTTGTAATAAGGGCTCGTGCAATGCTGACACGCTGTTGCTGTCCACCTGACAATTCATTTGGATAATGGTCTGCTACTTCTGTCAAACCAACCTTGTCCATTAATTTTTTTACTTTTTCTTTGCGCATAGCCTTACGCAAACCCTGTAGCTTTAAAGGTAATTCAATATTTTCGAATGCCGTTAAACCAGGCATCAATTGAAAGTTTTGAAAAATAAAACCGAATTGACGTAAACGGAAGGCAGCACTTTCTGTTTCAGTTAGATGGGCTGTTTCCTTTCCATTTACTTTAATAGAGCCCTGTTCAGCTTTCATAAAACCAGCTAAAACTTGTAATAAAGTCGATTTTCCTGAGCCACTTTTACCTACAATGGCAACAATTTCTCCTTTATTGACCTCAAAGTTCACACCTTTCAATACTGGCACTTGCTTTTCCTTCCCTCGTTTTCCAATTAAAAATGTATGCTGTAAGTTTTCAACTTGAATCATTTGCTAATAAACGCTCCTTTCTCATTCATTTTCATTGTAGAAAACAATTCTTAATAAAGAGAGAGGATAAAAATGAAGATATTCTTAAGAATAAGAAGGTACTCTTTTGGTCTCCAAACGAATTTACATTACCTTTACAATTCAAACTCGCTATTTTTATTTTTATTTATCATTTTTTGTGGCTTTATCTGTACTAATAAGCCACCTTTATAGAAAAATTGCCCATTATAACAAGGTTTTATCTGTACCTATAAAAATAAATACAGCTTGACCATCTCACTTTTTGTGAACGAATTGTATATTACAGGAATGTAAATTTTCGTGTCGAATATAAAATTTTTATGTAGATAAATTAAAGATTTTGTTATGATAGTAAAGTTTAGAGGTCGATTAATTTATTTATATCCAGGAGGATTCGATTCACATGCTTAACTCAAAAAAACAAGACCCTTTCTTTATTACATTGCATAAAATTGCTGAAAATATGAGAGAGGCTGTACATTACGCAAATGATTTTCGTATTAACAGTGTGGCTGACCTAAAAGAGATTAGCATTACAATGAAAAATTACGAAACCGCTGGTGATAAGCTTATTCATGAACTGATTGTAATGTTAAACAAATCATTCATGACACCTATTGAACGTGAGGATATTTTAGAGCTTGCCATTCGTATGGATGATGTTTTAGATGGTACAGAACACTGTATTGCGCACTTTGAAATGTTTTCGCTCACTGAGATTGATGAATCTATGCGCATTTTCTTAGGATTTATTTCAAAAAGTGCTGATGAAATAGTCAAAGCGACAGAAGAGTTAAAGAAAAAGAATCTAATTGGCATGCGTCCGCACGCAATTCTTATTAAAGACTATGAACGTGAATGTGATGAGGTACAACGTACTTCTATTAAGAAGTTATTTTTAAATGAAAAGGATCCAATCCGCCTCATTAAATTTAAGGATATTTATGAACAACTTGAAGATATCGCTGATCATTGTCAAAACGTAGCAAATACTATGGAAACAATTATCATGCGTAACGCATAATTAGGAGATGGGCACTTTACAATGAACACAATCATTATATTAACCGTACTGGTCGTCATCTTTGCCCTAACATTTGACTTTATCAATGGCTTCCATGATACAGCAAATGCTATCGCAACTTCGGTTTCTACTAGAGCATTGCCGCCTCGCACGGCAATCATCATGGCCGCAACAATGAACTTTATCGGTGCTATCACCTTTGTAGGGGTTGCGAAAGCTCTAACAAAAGATATTGTAGACCCTTTTGCTTTAAATGCTTTTGAAGGTGACACGACAGGCTCAGTCGTTATTTTAGCTGCATTAATTTCCGCTATCATTTGGAATTTACTGACATGGTATTTCGGTATTCCCTCCAGCTCTTCACACACATTGATTGGGTCTATTGCTGGTGCTGCTATCGCGTCAGCTGGCTTCAATGTGTTAAACTATGGCGGCTTTACTAAAATCATTATGGCGTTAGTATTTTCACCGTTGCTTGCTATTTGTGCAGGCTTTATTATGATGACACTTTTTAAAATATGGTTTAAAAATTTAAATTTATATCGAACAAATAAAGGTTTCCGCACAATGCAAATTTTCACTGCTGCTATCCAATCATTCACCCATGGTACAAATGATGCGCAAAAAGCAATGGGAATTATGACGATGGCTTTAATCGCTGGTGGCTTGCATACTGGGGATGAAATACCTTTCTGGGTACGTGCTGCAGCAGCTACAGCCATGGGGCTAGGTACCTCAATCGGTGGCTATAAAATCATTAAAACCGTTGGCGGTAAGATTATGAAAATCCGTCCTGTTAATGGTGTTGCGGCAGATTTAGCATCAGCTACTGTTATTTTTGGCGCTACATTAATTCACTTACCAGTATCAACAACACATGTTATTTCTTCATCCATTATGGGTGTTGGTTCAGCACAGCGTGTACGTGGTGTAAACTGGGGTATGGCTCGTAAGATTGTTACTACTTGGGTTATTACAATGCCCATTTCAGCCGTTATGGCATCTGTTATTTATTTTGTATTATCATTATTCTTTTAACAACAAGACTCCCGTCCACAAAATGGATGGGAGTCTTTACTTTGTCACACGACAAAATGTGACACATCCTTTACACTAATTGAAAAGGGGGATGTATAAACAACTATGAAAACTTTTTCAGCTTATATTACAGCACATGCGAAAGCAATCGTAGTCATATGGCTTATTATTTTTCTAGCAATGGCGTACTTTGCTTTACAGCTTCCAGGTAAACTTCAAGGTGATGGTTTTTTTGTCGAAGCAGATCATACCTATGTTACCAACGAGCTAGCAGAAAAATTTGATTTACCATCTAATACGATATTGGTTGTCTTTGATCCAGCTGATGATCAGAAAATTGAAGACACTTTAAAAAAATTAGATAGCAAAAAAGAGATTCATTCTATTCAATCACCTTTAGAAGACTCCTCTTTACGGAAAGATGGTATTGCCTATGCTATGGTTCACATAAAGAACGATGTAGAAAACCTTCCGGACATTGTTGAGGAATTCCGCTCATTAATTGAAAAAGACGGTGTTAGTATTACTGGAGGTCCTGTTATTTCTGCTGACATAAATACTGCTAGTCAAAAGGATTTAGCATCAGCTGAAGCCATTGGATTGCCAATTGCCATCGTGGTTCTCTTATTAGCGTTCGGTACAGTTGTTGCCTCTATTCTACCAATCATCATTGGTGTTGTGACAGTGGTTACGGCATTTGGTATGATGACGCTGCTTAGTGCTAATGTAAATCTATCTATTTTCGTCTTAAATATTGTCCCGATGCTTGGGCTGGCTTTAAGTATTGATTTTGCGTTGCTGTTTATTAATCGTTACCGAGAAGAACGCGCTCATACTTCTATTGCACAAGCCATTCAAACTGCTATACAGACAGCAGGACGTTCTATCATTTTCTCCGCAGTCTGTGTCATGATTGGCTTAGGTGCGATGATTGTCATTGATGTAGAAATTTTTCATAATATCGCCCTAGGAGGCACTATAGTCGTCCTATTAGCCGTTCTTTCTGGCTTAACATTACTTCCTGCCACAATGATGCTGTTAGGAGATAGACTTAATAAATGGCGCTTAATCCGTGTTAAACCAGGTGGCGCAAATCGTTGGCGCGGCTTTGCAGGTTTTGTCATGAAACATCCGGTAGCTATAGTGATTTCAGCATTATTGTTACTTGGCATTGGCATGATTCCTTTAAAGGATATCCAATTAACGATTCCACAAGTGGACTCCTTACCAACGAAATATGATGCACGTGCAGCATACGATAAATTAGATGAAACATTTGGACTAGGTGAATCCTCTACATTATATTTATTGGCTGAACGAAAAGATGGCTGGGAGGATACTGAAGGTAGAGAGCTAATTTATTCTATTCAAGAAAAGCTATTAAAGGACCCGTTAGTGACTAATGTTTCAACTATATATACAGCTGCTAACATTCAAACACCTGAGGAGCTTTCTGCTTCTTTAGCTATTCCACAGGTTGCAGAACAATTAGAACCTGTTATTAATTCCTTCTCGAAGGATACCCAGCTATTTGTCCCAATCACAATTGATGCAGCAGGTTCTTCCTCTACAGCTCAAAAATTTGCTCGAACATGGATGGACAAAGACCTAGGCGTGGATTTTGCACTTGGAGGGCCAGCTAAATTCAACCAAGAAATCTTTGATGAAATTGCTAATAAAATTGTTTTGGCTATAGCGATTATTATCGTATCCACATTCTTTATTTTAATGTTGGCATTCCGTTCTATCTTAATTCCGTTAAAGGCGATCATTATGAACATTATAGGGCTTTCATCTGCATTCGGTATACTCGTTTATATTTTCCAATATGGACATTTTGGTATAGAAGCAGGCTCCATTGTACTGATCATTCCAGTTATTGTTTTTTGTCTTGTATTTGGCTTAAGTATGGACTACGAAGTCTTTTTAATTTCTCGTATCCAAGAGGAATATTTAAAGGGCTCCGACAATACGCGCGCAACAATTGATGGACTGACCTCCACAAGCCGTATTATTACATCGGCAGCGCTTATCATGATTGTTATTACAGGTGCATTTGCCTTTACTGATGTGATGCCTGTGAAGCAAATTGGTGTGGGTATCGCCATTGCTGTTGCTATTGATGCAACGATTATTCGTCTTATGCTTGTACCTAGTCTTATGAAGCTATTTGGCGATTGGAACTGGTGGCTACCATTCTCGAAGAAAAGTAAATAACATAATGAAAATCCGCCTCCTTGATAAAAGGAAGCGGATATTTCAATTAAGCGTAGATGCTGTTATACCATTCTTTTGCTGCTTGTACTTCAGGCATTGTTAGTTGATGACCAAAATTAAACCATTTCGTCGTTACCGTTGCGCCTGCCGAACTTAAAAGTGTTTCTAAATCCTCAGATTCCTGTGCTGTACACATCGGATCATTCGAGCCCGCACCGATAAACACAGGTGTTGAAGAAAGTTGCGGTAATTCGATACCACGTCTTGGTACCATTGGATGGTGTAAAATAGCTCCTGCTAATGCATTGTCATAATGGAATAATAAGCTTGCTGCAATATTAGCACCATTCGAATAACCTATTGCTACAATTCGTTGGCGATCAAAGCCATATTGCTGTGCTGACGTCTGTAAAAATTCATGAAGCTCCTTTGTACGAAAGATTAAATCTTCAATATCAAAGACACCTTCCGCTAATCGGCGGAAAAATCGTGGCATTCCATGCTCAAGTACATTCCCACGAACACTTAAAATATTAGCTGTTTCATCTATTTCTTTTGCCAGTCCAATAAGACTTTCTTCATTACCACCTGTACCATGTAGCAATAATAATGTCGGTTTCGTTTCGTCTGTTCCTTTATAATAAATATGTTGCACTGACAGTCACCTCTCAATTATCTTGAATTCGAGATAATTGTAGCCTGTGGCAAAATTAAATTCAAGCTCTTTGACTTATTAATTTCACGATTTTCACTATTTGGCTGCTCTTCGTGGTTTTTATAAAAATTAGTAATGGTATAAACTGAAAATAAACATGCCGCAATCACAACAACAATAACAATTCCCACTAATTTTTTTCCGTTCATCTATCATGATCCCCCGTATTTCTTATTTCTTTGTACGAAAGCCTTCTTCGAGTAAATATTCCTTCGCAGCCTCATACGTACCAAATGCCTCTTCAAGATTGTCTCCATGATACACATTCCAAGAACGTTGCTCAAAAGCTAGTTGTAATTGACTACCATCTCGGCTATGCCAAATCTCTACAATCGGCTCCTGCTCTTCTACTTCTTCAGATAAATATTGGATAGCGTCTTCAATAATTTCACGAAGTTGTTGTTCATCATAATCACGGATATTTACTAATCCTTTATCATTAGCCTCGTTCTCGTAGCGCAATAAATCTCCAACAAAGACAAAGCCATTGCCATTTGGGTGTAATTTTTCAACTACAATCGTCTTTTCGTAAAGACTATCCATATAGTGATAATTTAGGCGCTTTAAAGAAATTTCCTTTTTTGTTAGCTCAGAAAACGATTCAATAATCGCTTGTTTTTGTTCAAATGTTAGCATATAAAAAATGCTCCTTTTCTTTACAATCTATCTAACAGTATAACTCATTTTTTCCTATTATATCGTGTCGTTTCTAAATCATTTTTGCGCAAGAAAATAGGACAAGCTAATATTATAGCTTATCCTATTTAAGCTTATGAGGTTTGATTAAATATTTTTTCACGTGTGAATTTTATCACCTGTGCTACATACAATTCCCGATAAGGAACAAATTGTGCGGTATCGACTGGTCTGACAATTCTCACACGTTGACCATCAGGGAAATATTCATACCCTTCAATATTCAGTGTCGTTGTTTCTCCTGAAAAGAAAGCCTCCGCCTCATTTAGCCTCGCTCTTACTACGCCTGATACTTCCTCATACTGTAAAGCAAAGGAATCCCAATCATGCTTGAAAGGGTATATGTAGACATGGCAAAATTCATTGTCAATCATATTTTCAGAAACGATACTACAAGAGGTCATACCCATTTTAACAACTTCATGGACATCAATATTGAGGCCCAATTCTTCTTTCACTTCTCGAATACCTGACTCTACTGTCTCAATCGCTAAAAGATGTCCTGCTGCCGTAATATCGAGTAACCCCGGATAATCCTTTTTCTGTGAACTGCGTACTTGAAAATAAATATAGTCCTCATTGACAAGCCAGCAATGGAAAGTCTCATGCCAAAGCCCTTTTTCATGCACTTCTGCTCTCGTAGCTGTCCCAATTTGCTCATGCTGTTCATTAAATACCTTTACAATTTCTTGTTCCATTGTTTCGACTCCTATACTGATTTCGTTGCTTTTTTCTTAATCGCATTACGTTGATCATAAATATTGGATACGATAACCTTTAAGACTGCATAAAATGGCACAGCGATAATAATACCAATAAAACCTGCTATATTACCTGCCGCTAAAATAATTGTAATAACGGTAAGCGGATGAATATCAAGTGATTTCCCCATGACATTAGGTGTAATAAAGTTGCTGTCTATTTGCTGCGCAACTAGCGTCACAACGGATACCCAAACCACTAAAATCGGATCTTGAATAACGGCCACAATCAGAGCTGGCGCAAAGGCAATCCAAGGCCCAATAAACGGAATCATATTCATAAAGAATGCAAAAATCACTAGCAATAACGAATAGTCCAATCCGATAATTAAATAGCCTACATACATTATAAGTGCTAATAAAAAACTAATTTGCAGTTGGCCCTGAATATAAGTACGTAATACATCATCAATTTCACTTAACGTTTTCTTTACCCATTGCTGACGTTCACCACTGAAGTATTTATAGATGGATGGAGCAAACTTCTCATGATCCTTCAGCATAAAAATAAAGAAGAATGGGATTAAAATGGCTAATAACGACACAGATACAATGGATTGTAAAAAGGCCACAAATCCTTTACTCGTCACTACTGCAATATCTTGTACCGAATTCGCCATTTTTTTGATAACATCATTTAATTGCTGGGGGAAGTTATCCTTATTTTGCGTTACATAGTCTGTTAGTTGCTGAATGCTCGTACTAATACTTGTACTAATCATAGGGGCATTCTTCACTAATTTATTGACCTGCTCGGCAATCGGGTTACCAATAATCCAGCCAAAAACGCCTACCATTGCTATTAGTCCGAACAAAATCGTCAATATACTTCCCCATCTAGGAAACCTACGTTTTTCTAAAAACCTCTGAATCGGCTCAGTCACATAATAGAGAACACCACCAAGTAGTAAAGGCACAAAAATGGCTTTTAATATGATGACAAGTGGTGAAAAAATCCAATGAATTTCTATAAAATATTTAATGATTAGTAGTGTAAGTAGTATCCCTACCCCTACTTGAAACCAAACTTTCCTCGTCACTTTCATTCACTTCCTTTAATTGCAGTTACTGAAAATACTACTGATATATTAACCATTTCGCAAGTATCCTAGTATTTTTTTACAGAACTCCTCTGACAAACTAAAAAATTCGCTCACTTCCACAATAGTTATCGTGGAAGTGAAACGAATTTAAGTAATCCATTATAGAGAAGAATCATCTATTGAATTTAAGAATGCCTCAATTTCTCCTATAACCGATTCAACACAGCCATCCTCAAATGGTGAGATTAAGCCTGCCTCTTTTACAAGCTTTGTAAAGGACATGGAGCCACCTAAACCACAAAGGTGGATATAGTCTTTCCAAGCCGCTTCAAATTCTTCACGTGAACGTTTCCAGAACTGGAAGGCACAGATTTGTGCTAACGTGTAATCGATATAGTAGAACGGGCTTGCATAAATGTGAGCTTGACGTTGCCAAATGCCCCCAGCCTCTAAGTAGCTGTTATGATCATAGTCACGGTGTGGTAAATATGTTTCCTCAATTTTTTTCCATGCAGCTTTACGTTCAGCAGGTGTCATTGTTGGATTTTCATAAATAACATGCTGGAACTCATCTACTGCCACACCATATGGTAAGAATAGAAGACCGCTACTTAAATGTGTAAATTTATATTTCTCTGTATCACCTTCAAAGAACAGCTCCATCCAAGGCCATGTGAAGAATTCCATACTCATCGAGTGAATTTCACAAGATTCGTAGGTTGGCCATAAATACTCAGGAATGCCAATGTCACGGCTTGAATAAACTTGGAAAGCATGTCCAGCTTCATGTGTTAATACATCGATGTCACCTGAAGTACCATTAAAGTTTGAGAAAATGAATGGGGAATGATAGTTTTCAATAAACGTACAATAACCGCCACTTTCTTTCCCTTTCTTCGCTACTAGATCCATTAAGTCATGATCAATCATAAAATTGAAGAATTCTCCTGTTTCAGGTGAGAGCTCCTCATACATTTTTTTACCGTTTGCTACAATCCACTCTGGATTCCCTTTTGGTGTAGCATTACCTGATAAGAAGTTAAGTGCTTCATCATAAAATTTAAAATCTTCAATGCCAATTCGCTTTGCCTGACGCTCGTATAGCTTTGTTGCAACAGGCACAATTAAATCACGAACCTGATCACGGAATTTTTTAACCATATCAGCATTGTAATCAATACGATTCATGCGAATATAGCCCAGTTCAACATAGTTGTTATAGCCAAGTTTAATCGCAATTTCATGGCGTACCTTGACAAGTTCGTCATATAAACGATCGAATTCATCTTCATGTTTTGCAAAGAAGCCAAAACGAGCATCCGTTGCTGCCTTACGTGTTTCTCGATCAGTTGACTCTGCAAACGGACCAAGTTGAGCAAGCGTTAATGTCTCCCCATTAAAGTCAATTTGTGCAGAAGCAACAAGCTTATTGTACTCAGAAACAAGTCTGTTTTCTTTTTGCATCAGATCAATAACTGCCGGTGAGAAGCCTTTAATTTGATAAGTTGCTAGATCAAATAATTGTTGGCCCCATTTTTCTTCTAATTGTTCACGGAACGGTGAATCAATTAATGCTTTATAGTATTCTGTCGTGACTTCTTCTAGCTCAGGACCTACTTCATCGAAATAATCACGTTCTGCTTGATAAAATTCATCGTTCGTATCGATTGAAGCACGAATGTATACTAAATTAGCCATTGTCGCAAAGTCATTACTAATTGCATTGTGCTTTTCAATGATATTACTTTGCTCGTCCATCGACTGTGCTTGTTTAAATTGCTCAATGAGTGCTAATTGTTGCTCTTTCATCGATGCCACATTTGGACGGCTGTATTGATATTCTTTAAACGTTGTCATTAAAGTCCCCTCTTTCTGTCCTATACCCCGTAATATTTCTATTATATGCCAAATAGAATCTATTAAGAAATAATTATCTCTATTCTGTTGTGATGATTTTTTTGTGAGAAAGAAGCTGTTCCTTAATCAAAGGCGTTATTGTTTTAATAGCCCACAATATATGTTTTTAATAACGCAGCTCTTTCTCTTATTCTTAATTTCACTTCTACTGATTTTGGTGTTTTTGCTGATAGGACATCTACTTCAAACTTTAAAGTTTCAGCAAGATATTTTGCACGTTTCAAATGAAAGTCATTAGAAACGATGGTAATTTTTTTTGTATCTTTTGGTAATAATTCTTTAGAGAATACTAAATTTTCATAAGTAGATGTAGATTGATCCTCTATGATAATTCTTGTAGCATCGATGCCATGCTGTTCCAAATAGTCTTGCATTACAGATGCCTCTGTTCGATCTTCATCAGGGCCTTGTCCACCTGACACAATGACCTTAACATGTGGGTATTTTGTTAAGTATGGAACAGCCACCTCTAATCTACTTTTTAATGAAAGCGATGGCACCCCACCTGGCTTTACTTTTGCCCCCAATATAATCAAATAATCAGCTGAACCGTTGGCATTAGGTTCTACACCCTGATCTATTTCTTTTCCCAACCAAATATAAAGAACGATTCCTATACCGACTAGAATAACACCAACTGTCATCAACCACCTTCTCACAAATCATTCCTCCTTTACCTTTTATTAACGAGGATAAAAAGAAAAGGATGCTTGTTGACCAAGCACCCTGAACGATTATCTCAATATAAACCGTTTAATAGACTCCTGTAAGGCTGATATTTCATCGGTTAAATCATTGGAAGATTCGCTAACGAGTTGAATCGCTCGCTGTTGCTCATCTACAGATGCTGTTACCTCTTCAGACGCAGCAGCATTCTTTTCACTAATCATCGCAATGCTTTCAATTGATTGCATAATATCATTTTTGGAGCTATTTAGATATTCAACACTCTCTGTCGTATCTCCTATGATGGCGATTATTTTTTCAACAGCCAATTTAATTTCTTTAAAGGATGATTCTGTTACCACGACAGAATCGTTTTGTTGACGTACAATGATATGGGTTTTCTGCATCTCATCATTGACTAAGTTTGTTTCACTTTCAATGCCCTTTAGCGTCGTGCGTACTAGCTCAGTCGCTACAGATGTTTGATCAGCAAGTTTGCGTACTTCTTCCGCAACAACTGCGAATCCCTTACCATGTTCACCCGCTCTTGCTGCTTCAATAGAGGCGTTAAGTGCAAGTAAATTCGTTTGATCTGAAATCTCCGTAATTGTCCCCACGATGCCTTCAATTTCACGCACCTTGACAATTAAGCTACCAAACACAGACTGAATATTCTGAATAAGATTTGAAGACTCCCGTGATTTATCCTTTAAGCTGTCTAGATTAACTAGGCCTTCTTCATTTGATTTTTTCATATGCTGTGATGCATCCGACATTAATTCATTTTTATCATGCAAACCTTCAATTTGTTGCGCAAACTCGATAGCTGTTCGGTTTGTATCCTCTGCATCAGATGCTTGCTTGACTGCACCTTTGGATACTTCATTAATTGCTTTGACGATTTCATCACCATAGGCATTTGTCTCTTCAGCTACTGCAGTTAAATTCGCTGATGTCGATTGTATTTCTACAATTGCTTCCTCCACATCTGAAATGAGCGTTTTGAGTTGATTTACCATTTCATTAAAGCCCTCATTTAACTGTCCAATTTCATCTGAACGCTGTAAGTGCTCAATATCTACTGTTAAATTTCCCTTCGCTACTTCACGCACGCGTTTTGATAATTTCTGAACTGGTAATGCCAGATGTCTTGATACTAGAATGACAACAATCGTTCCAATAATGATGGCACCGACTAATGTCAGACCAATTACTAACAATAAAGAATTTGCCTCTGCATTAAAATCCTGCATGTATGTACCTGATGCAATAATCCATCCCCAGTGTGGATCTTTCTCAGAATAAATAATTTTATCTGCTAAGACATCCTGACCTGGTAGTTCAAATTCATATTGTGTAAAACCACCACCATCAAGTGCCTTTTCAGTTACTTCTCGAATAAAGTACTTCCCACTACTATCTTGATCGTTCCAAAGATTATCCCCTTCTCGAGTTGGATGTGTTGTTAATGTTCCCTTATCATCCAATACGTAGATATAGCCATATTCCCCTAAATCACCAGGATAATTAATAGGCCGTTTTCCATCACTACCTTTCGGACCAAGAAACGCTTCACGTACTCGTTCCTGTGCAACTGCTAAAGGAACGTCACCTTTTTCAACACTCTCATTTGCAAGCTCGATTAATTGCAAAGCGGATTCAACACTATTGTAAAGAACCTGCTCCCCTATATCCTCCATACCATTCTTCGCCTTACCATAACTAACTATACCAATAATCAAACTTGGAATAATTAGTAGTGCTAATGATATAATAATCAATTTCCCCTGTATTGAACGTAAAAACCTCATACTTTAACCCCCTTATTTTCTTCGTTCAACAATATATTACTTTATATTATGTTATGGTTTGAAAGTTTTCACAATGGGTAAAGCACAAATTATTTTCTAATTTCCCTTAATCTGGTTCATTTCAATACTTTTATGCTAACCACTAGTAATATTTTAATGGTCAAAAATTTTAAAAACTATTTTTCCACAAGGCGTACGCTTATAGAAAAATAGTTTTAAGATTATCATAATTTAAATGTATTAATCGTTTCTATAACCTCTTTCGTTGTTTGATCTAATATTGTTACAACCTCATTTAATTCAGAAACCATAGATACTTGTAAATCGGAGGCAGTTGCTACTTCCTTTGTTCCTAGTACACTATGCTTCGCAATAGCATTCATCTGCTCGGTAGTAGCTAATACTTCCTCAGAGCCTGCTGACATTTCTTCAATCACCGCAGAATCATCTTGAATTTTATTATTCACCTCAAGAACAGACTGCAATATTTTCTCTAGACTTACACCTATATGTTGTACTGCTTTATTGCCTGCTTGTACATCTATTGTGCTGCTAGACATCTCTTGTAACGCTCGATCAGTTATTTGCTTAAAGCTTTCTAAATGCATGTGTATTTCGTCAGCAGATGCTTTAGACATCTCTGCAAGCTTACGCACTTCATCCGCTACGACTGCAAATCCTTTTCCAGCTTCTCCTGCTCTTGCTGCTTCAATCGCAGCATTTAAAGCAAGTAAATTTGTTTGATCCGCAATGCTCGTAATGATCGACACCATCTCTTCAATCGATCGGAACTTTTCACCCATTTCCTCGACATGATTAGCCGTACGTAAAACAGAAGATTCCACATTCTGAATTTGAGAGACAACTTCTTGAGAATGGCTAACACTTGTTTCAACCAACCCTGTCATAGCTGATGATGACTCTGCAATTTCTGAAGTTGTATCAGCTAGTCGTTGAATACCAATCGACATCTCATCCATAGTCAATACAACCTCTTGATTGTTTTGCTGCTGTTGCTCACTACCAGCTGCTATTTCGATAATCCGATCAGCAATTTGAGCGTTTGATGCTTCCACATGTTGAGAGGTCTCATCAATTTTTTGAACAACATTTTGTAAGGCAAATGTGCGTTGTTGAATCGTATGGAATGTTTCTTTTAATTTTTGTAGTGATTCTCTAAAGGATTGTGCAAATATAGTAATTTCATTTGTTCCTTTTAACTGTATTTTCTCTACTTCTATCGTTGCCTTAGCAATATCCCCTTGAGCAAAACTTTGCGCTGCAATCCCTAAGTGGGCTAAAGGTTTTAATGCTCCATTTATATAACGATACAGGATAAACATAACAATACCTGTTAAAGCTAATATGACAACAATTAAAGCAGGTAAAATGGCTGTTAATACTGCATTCGCAACACTGCTTACCTCTGTTGCTTCTATATCAACCCCAACAAAGGCAACGATATTCCCTGCCCCATCCTTTAATGGAACAGTACCAGATAAATAATCTCCAAAATCACTATGTAAAATATCGGAGTAGTAACTTCCTGTATTTTTTACTTTTTCAATATCTTTGTAGTATGTGGAAGAAGACTCGTCTCCTATAGTTCCAGCATTTTCTTGGTCATCTACTGGCATACCGTCCACTAAAAACCGTACCTTTTTATCTTCCTGTGGTACTGCGAAAGTATAGGCATAGAGAACACCATTTATTTCACGTAATTCGTTGAGCTCTTCCCGAAGTCGCCAATATAACTCAGATTCTTTTGGTTCCTTTGAGAGTTGCTCATATTCAGCTGCATTTAAATGTTTTGCAATATTCTCAGCAACTGTAACTGCCTGCGTTCCCATTGTTTTATTAACAGATGATTTTGCTGTATAAATTGTTGTTATAATGAAAAAAGTTAACAAAGCCACTAACATTACCAATGACATTAACACTATTCTATTGCTTAATTTGCCTGTCGCTCGCATACTTTCCTCCTTTAATATACTGATATATTAATATCTTAATAGTACATATTGTACTATTC
>NZ_JBHERJ010000082.1:0-41061 GCF_043359455.1 Lysinibacillus sp. PWR01
TCCCACTTCAACCCACTAACTTTTTAGCACAGGTTTTCAAATAAAGTGAAGGTGCTCACTACTCTTTATGAAGAGGTGTTGTTACGCATCACTTCTCCACATTGAAAATAAGAGCTTATCCCCTCTAAGAATACAGATAATAGGCGATTTGATTATGAAAAAAGTAAAGACATTTTGCAGAATGGTTGATTGGAGTGGAGCCAGCGTCACTCCTAGGGGATTTAGCGTCACAGAGGAGATCCTGGAGCGAACGGAAGTGAGTGAAGCGGCTCCTCGGACGCCCCCTGGAAAGGACGCTGGAGGAACGGAAATCAACCCCCTCACCTTGCAAAGTTGCTTTTTCTGCCGTTGACATCATCTTTTTTCAACAGCATGAAAGGGAAGGACACTCGTGAAGTGTGCCTTCCCTTTCATGTAAATGTTAGATCCATTATTACTTCCCATTTCAATAAACATTATGTTAAATAATCTATGATTGCATCAGTTACTTCTTGTAGTGTGGCAGTTCCACCCAAATCAGGCGTTTTTATACCCTGCGCTAATGTTTGCTCAATAGCATCTAATATACTTGTTCCCACATCTTGATAACCAAGGAAATCAAGCATCATCTTCCCTGTCCAAATTTGCCCTATGGGATTGGCAATTCCTTGACCAGCTATATCTGGTGCAGAACCATGGATTGGCTCAAACATCGATGGATAATGCCCTTCAATGTTTAAATTTGCTGCAGGTGCAATACCGATGCTTCCCATAATGGCACCGCCTAGTTCTGTTAAAATATCCCCAAATAAATTGGATGCTACGATAACATCAAAGTTTTCTGGCTTCATCACTAAAAATGCCGCTAGTGCATCAATATGATTAGATGCTTGACCTACCTCTTCATATTCTTTTCCTACTTGAGCAAACACTTCATCCCAAAAAGGCATGCTATATGTAATCCCATTTGATTTTGTAGCACTTGTTACATGTCCACGACGTGTTTTGGCTAGTTCAAATGCATAGCGCATCGCCCGTTCTGTACCCTTTCTTGTAAAAACGGCATTTTGGATTGCCACCTCATCTTGACCACTATGTATTCTTCCTCCGCTTTCAGCATACTCCCCTTCAGAATTTTCCCTTACAACAATAAAGTCAAAGCCATTTGGTTGTCGTAAAGGTGATGGTAACCCTTGTAATAGCTTCGCAGGTCGTACATTAATAGCTTGCTGTAGCTCGCGTCGAATTTTAATGAGAAGGCCCCATAATGATACATGATCTGGAACCAAATCAGACATTCCCACTGCCCCTAAAAAAATTTGATCAAACTGTTTTAACAGCTCAATGCCATTATCAGGCATCATTTTACCTGTCTCTAAATAGTAGTCACAGCCCCAGGGAAAAGTTGTCCATTCAAATTGAAAGCGACCATCTAATAACGCTGCTTGATCAAGAACTTTTATTGCAGCTGGTACAACCTCTTTTCCTATTCCATCCCCTGGAATCACAGCAATTCGATATGTTTTCATTTATGCTTCCTCCTTCAATTCAATTATAAAAAAGACTGTAAACTAACTCAGTTGTTGCCTTCGAGTTGTCTACAGTCTAGAAGAGATATGTTATATACACATCCTATTTATGCTGAGCAAGAGCATGAACCGCCCGAGCCGCATCCACCTCCGCAAGATGAACCAGATGCAAAGAATGGATTACTTACAGGAACTTTTACCGCTTCAGAGACTGTTTTTCCTATTAATAGGCTAATCTCATCAAGTAAATCCTGAAAATCGTTTTCAGCAATTTTCAAGGCTGAAACTTTTTCATTTAAGTCGAGGGCCCTTTTCTGTTGGCGAATCGACTTCATAATTGTATGGTAGTCCGGATGATATTTTCCGAAACGTTGTACATCTTCGTACTGCTCTTTCATGCGATTAAATGCATATATAGCTTCAACAATTTGTGCATCACTATATACTGCTTCATACGCTTGTTGTAGCGCCATCGCAGGTTCTGAGGAAAGAATCATCTCACAAAGCGCTTCCGCCTCATCCAAAATGATTACCCAGTCAGAGGTCATCATCATTATTAATTCCCCCAATCTCTTTCCCATCATAACAGATTTTATGGTAATTTTACATTATTGATAATTTTAATGAAAGAGGTTTTCCAAATGATGACAACATCTAAAGGTCAGATTGAACAGTTAGTTGCCGAGATTTTACAAGACAGTACCGAGGAAGATGAAGATGTTTTATTACATCTTTTAAATGGACTACGGGAGAAACAGCAAGGCATTCACCGTCGTTATATTAATGCTACTTTACATATGGTAGGAAAGTTTGAGCCTGAGGTCAGCGAGGTACGTATCCCTATTACACCTGTTATTCACAATACGATAAAGGTGCCACATGGGGGTATTATTGCAACGATTGCTGATGCCGCTATGGGAGGGCTTGCTTCACGCTCTGTGCCTGAGGGATATAATGTAGTTACTACGAATATGAATATATCGTATATCGCTACCACAACGAATAAAGAATTGATTGCACGTGGTCGTTTTGTTCATAAGGGCCGCCAAACACTTGTCATGGAATGTGATATCGAAGATGAGACTGGTCGCAAGCTTGCCATTGCTACAGGATCTTTCTTTGTTATTCAGCGTCGTCCATAATTAGACTTGCAAAATAGTCTTTAATGCATTGTTGATCGGAAAAAGGGAATTTTTGGTTTTTTATTTGCTGAGTTTGTTCATGCCCTTTTCCGGCAACAAGAACAATGTCGCCCTTTTCTGCCTTTGCTAACGCTTGATGGATAGCAAGCTTCCGATCTAAGTATATTTCATAATATTGTTGCTCTGTAAAACCAGCAATAATACTTTCATTAATTACAATTGGATCTTCATCACGTGGATTGTCTGTTGTTAAATAAATAACATCAGCGTATTTACTTGCTACTGCTCCCATAGCAAAACGTTTCGCCTTATCACGATTTCCACCACAACTGAAGACAAGGTAAATTGTTTTGGAACGATCAAAGGTTTGTAATACCGCTTGTAAAGCTTCTGCTGTATGGGCATAATCTACATATACATCAATCCCTAATGGATTTTCAATCTTCTCTAGCCTGCCCTCTGGTAGCCTTAATGTCCACAGATGTCCAACTATATCTTCCATAGGGACACCTGAGCGCCATACGGCCATTAAGGCAGCCACAGCATTTTGTACATGATATTTTCCGACAAAAGGAATTTCCACAATATGCTCACTCGCTGTAGTCTGTAGACAAAGGACGGTTTTTCCAACTGATTCACTGACGATTTGGATATGTAAATCATTGTGATTATCAAAACCAAATGAGCAAGATTTTTTCTTATCATAGATGCCTACAGAACGGCAAAAGTTATCATCTCCATTTAATACTAGCTTTTTTGATAAATCCGCTAATCGTTTCTTAGCACGTTTATAAGCTTCTAACCCACCATGATCTTCTAAATGATCTTCTGATAAATTTAAAAATACACCACAGTCAATGTCACAATGATCGAGTCTATGCTGCTGCAACCCCATTGAAGAAGCTTCTAGCACAACATGCGTAACACCTTTTCGCACACATTGCTTTAGAATGGGGTGTAATTCTTTAGCTTGCAATGTTGTTAATTGCTCATAAGCCGTTTGTTGTTTCTCGCCATTGATGAAAAAGCCAACCGTTCCGATAACTGCTGCTTGTTTATGTAGAGCATTTAGAAGCTGACTGACAAAATGGCTCACTGTAGTCTTTCCATTTGTACCTGTAATGGCAATAACAGTTAAAGCTTCTGCTGGAAAAGCAGCAAGCTTTGCACTTGCATACGATAAAAATAATGCTGTATTAGGAACCCAGACAAAAGGAATTTCTTTATCGATAATTGGCAAAGAGATGCTTTCTTCTGAAACGATAGCAGCAGCTCCTCTTGCCAATGCTTCTTTGACAAACCGACTTCCCGATGTTTTTTTACCTTTTCGTACAATGAAGATATCACCAGGTTGTACTGCCTGTGCATAGTCCTCTACACCAGTAATTTCTGTCCGTATAGATCCCCCCGTCACGCTACATGGCCAGTCTTTTAATAGCTCTGCTAATTGCAAACCTCATTCCCCCTCTCAGTTCTCTATCATATGACGGCGTTTGTAACGGTGTGACGAAAAATGTAGAAGCCTAAGAGCTGGAGAAACTGCACATAAAAAATGAAGACAAGCCCGATTGTCGAAAGCTTGTCTTCATATGAATATTCTTCTGTTATGGTGAGGTTTGATCTGATTTCTCTGTAGAATCTTCACTATCTTGTTCTTCATTTTTCCGTTCTTCGTTATCTTGCTCTTCACTATCCAATTCTTGTGAAGTGGGCTCAAGATAAATTTGCGTATAATAATCTACAAATGCACCAGAACCAACGCGGGTGTATTTATCATTCAAAAGTACTTTTCTGTGTTCAGGAGAATTTGTCCAGCCATGCATAGCTTCAATCGCATCAAAATAGGCAGTGGCCAGGTTTTCATTCGCTTCACTATAATCGATATTTTGCGCTTGTAATCGTTTTTTTAGATCGCCATAGGTCGGAGATTCATGTGCTAAAAAATTTTGTACCTTCATATCTTCACTATGCATTCTTGCCGCTTCCTCCAATGATTCATCCATTTCTAAAGGAAGTAAATCATGATGGACTCTTGTAACATTTAACAAATCATCTAGCTGTTTAGCGTTGGCCGCATCAATTTCTTGCTGTAAAAATGAGGAAGGTGGGGTACGTCTAACAAGCTCTCCTTGATAACTCATTTCATATGGCTGATGAAGGACAAGTGTTTCACTGTCTGTATAGCGTATCCCCTGTAACTCACTTGTCTCCCTATCTATATAAAGCTGTGCGTAAAGACCATCAAATTGGACAAGCAGCCTTGTTTGCATATCTTCTTCACTCATCGAGAAAATGAAAATATTTTCGCCTACTGTGGCAGCCACCTCATAGTCAATGATTGTCATTCTATATATTTCATCACGTTTTTGCCCCACTTTAAAAGGAAATGCATCAATTTCTTGTCCTGCTATGTAAATTTGTGTCACAATATTATTATTAATACCAATCATAAAAAAAGTTGAAACATCTTCATTGTAGACCCACCATTGATAACCAAATGAGGATGGCTCTTTTCTTGCCGGCTCCCCATATTTTTCTAAAACAGTTTGTGTGCCTTTTCCTATCAATGTAGATATACCCGTTTGTGGACGTGTCATTGCTCCTATTGCAGGTTGCTGCTTTAGCTGGGTTTGAGGAATAATATTAGAATTGGTATTTGGCCCTTCTAATGGCTCGTTTTCCTTCGGGGTATTAAAAAACATAAAGCCAATTAACGCGATTGCACCACCAACCATTAAAATGCGGAATAAAGCTTTCATACAGCACTCCTTTTCATCACCATTATTGTAAGTTATTATATCAATTGTAATTGGGTTGACACAATGTTGTCATTGCAACAATGTCGAATATGCTCTATTATAAAAATGAGCGTATACTTTGTACGAGAACCTAAAGGAGGACTATACATGTATTTTGAAAATACTAACCTTGAAAATTTAACAGCTGATCAAGAGCTAATTGTCAGCATTATGAAAAAACATGGTTTAGAATGTGATGGCGGCTGGGATTACGAGCGTATGACATTCGATAAACGATTCGATACTCGTGAAGGTCGTTATTACCTACGCGTATTCGCATATGCTATTTCTGGTGATGTTGGTGCACACGATGCCATCCTTACATTAATGAAACCAGTCCTTGGTAAATACTATTATCCACACGGTGTTGAATATGGCGATGACGAAGTTTATCCAGCACACCTTGTAAAAAAATGTGAAGAAATCTTAAAAAAGGTTAAATTAGAATTAGATCAATTCTCTATCGAACCTACAAATAAAAATAACTTTGAACCTGTTAACGCACGCTAATCTTTCGTACATTAAAGTGACTGCAAGTATAGCGTAAATAGCTTCATTGTTGTGAAAAGACTGGTGGTCCAGTCTTTTTTATTTTGAGTAAAAAATTTTTTTCTTCTCATACTACCTATATCTATTACATGATGTAGGTGAGAAAAATGTTGTCATTTTTTAATCGTCCTTTTTTTCGTCATCCCATTATTGTTATCGCAATGGGTATACTTATTCTTTGGTCCATCTCCATATCGTTACCAATTTTACTTGCCTACTTAACCGCCTTACTTTTAGAACCGATTATTGTTCGAATGAGCAAACGGTTTCGAAAAAAACGGAAAATCGTTGTCTTTTTCTTTTTTCTATTTTTTCTAAGTATATCTTTATTATTATGTTCACTTCTCCTCTATATAAGCTGGAAACAATTTTCTTCCTTTATCATTGATATACCTGATTATCTTAATCAATTATCTGCTCTATGGATTCAAATGCAATCGAAGCTCAGCAATTACACCTATCATTTACCCGTAGAGCTCGTTTCACAAATTCAATTCATAATTGCAAAAGCTTTAGCTTCCATCGAAAAATTTTCCCTATCCTTAACAAACGTTAATGTTTGGTCAACATTACTAACATATATTCCCACACGTCTATTTGATATTTTTGTTTATTGGATTGTGTTGTACATGTTACTTTTAGAATTACCAACAATTAATCGTAAATTATTAACGCCCGTTCCTTTTCATTACCATCAAAAAATTATCTTTATTGGTCAACGTGTTAAGCTAGCCCTATTTGGATTCCTAAAAGCTCAATTCCTTGTAGGGATAGGTATCTTTGCTATATCATTCGCTGCATTTTATTTTTTAAAAACACCTTTTCCTATACTGCTAGCAATACTACTGGTTGTTTTAGACTTTATCCCTTTTCTTGATTCATTTATATTATTAGTCCCATGGTCGATCTATCAAGTCTTTGCAGGCGATTATTTATATGCAGTTGTCTTAATCTTATTAACCATTGGGCAATTTCTAGTCCGACGAATGATTGAACCAAAAATTATTGGCGATAAAATTGGTCTTTCTTCCTTGAATACCTTTATTGCCATGTTTATTGGTTTTAAAATCTTTGGATTTCTTGGAATATTAATTGGTCCATTACTTGTTGTCGTAGTGCTCTCACTATTCCAACCAACTATAAAAAATCTCCCTCCTGTACAAAAATAAGGAGGGAGATTTTTTTAAAACCCTAAAATGGCTTTAATAACAGATGTTGTTTCACCTGGTTCAAATAAAATATACAATAATAAATAAACGAGTACGCCTGTTATGGCAACAAAGAACCAAATAATACTTGTAATTGGCCCAATTCGTCTGTGTAGTTTTAGGTTTGTTTTTAAACCTGAAATAATACTAACGATACCAAACACGGCTCCAGATGTCGCCAAAATAATATGGAAAATCAAGAAGAACGTATAATATGGTTTTAAATCTTCTCCACCGCCAAAAGCCGTATTTCCAATAAAGATGGTACGGGATGCATAGATAATAAAGAAAATAAGTGCCGCAACCCCTGCAGCAAGCATTACTTTCTTATGCCCCTCTACATTTCTTTTTATAATTAAGCCCCATCCTATCGCTACTAGTACAGCACTAATAACGATAAACGATGTACTAATAGTAGGCAAAATTTGCAATTCCATTGTCAAAACCCCTTATACAAAGTTAATTTCTATTCTTCAATTAATGTTGCTGTTGACTTTCCCACTTTTTTTGATGGGCAGCTAAAGCATCAGCAGTGATTTTATCTGGATCTTTTTGCTCAGAACGATACCATCTTGTGAAAATTATACCAATTAATACACCAAAAATAAGTTCTTGTAAGATTTTCATTAACACGCCTCCTAATTGCTGATCTGCAACAGGTTTCATGTCTGTAAATAGCTCTGGTCCAGATAAAGATAGGCCTGACAACGTAGAGGCTGGTACACAAAGCTCCATTGCCTTTAACCATGCATCACCGTTTGTGTATGTCTCATACATTGCATTTGGGGCAAAGATAATTAATCCACAAGCAGGTGTAATTAAAACGGCATTGGCAATAATATAGGCTAATTTATGCAAAGGCTTCATTTGAGCACTATCTGGCATATTTTGAATTAAAGGCCAGTACATAAACACTGCAGAAAGAAATAATACAAATGTATAGGTACCATGTAATGTTTCATTTAATTTAATGTAATCCAATATGGAAGGTAAATGATAGAAAGAAAATAGACCGATAAATACAAAGACTGCAACGACTGGTAATGTTAACACTTTAAACAATGTTCTAACAACCGGTGCCTCAATAGCCACCTTCCAAACCCACCAAGGGATTCCTTTAATTAAGAAAATAGGTACTAGCAATAACAAAATAGCCATTTGCACCATGTGCATGGTAAACATAATATGAGCCATTAAATCAATAGGAGATCCTTTGATAATATAAATGGTAATCATAGCTAACACAAAATAAATAGCTTCACTTTTTTTCAAAGGTTCACTTACTTTAAAATCTTTACGCCACTTTGTTGTGACTAGAAAATAGATGATTGTTATAAAAACAAGAACCCCTATTAAATATGGGCTCCACAATGCTTGAAAACCAAATATACTAAGTGGCATATAGAACGCACTCCTTTAAACTTCAGTACTCCTATTATAAAACGCTTACAGCTATACTGCAATGAACGAAAGGTGAACAAATGTTAAGTTTAACATTGTTTGCTTCATTTGATACCTAAATACCTTTAAAACATAAGAAAAGCACGTTCGTACAAAATAACGAACGTGCTTTTTCGGTGATTACCACCAAATGATTGTTAAAAATGCTAAGAAGAATGTAAATGCGATTAAAATTCCCATCCACATGAAGAAACCAATAACGCCACCAAAGTGAGTTTTTTTGTCTTCTAAGTGCATGAAAGAATAAAGTTGAAGTACAACTTGAACGCCAGCCAACAATAATACGAATGGCATAATTAAGTATTTAGAAAAATCAGCTGCAACTACTGCGAATGCGATAAAAGTAAAGAAAATCATAATCGCAAAGTTGATTACTTGTTTACGCATATGAACGGCATTATGATGACGATCATACTCATACTGTGCTTGTGTCTTAGCAACTATAGGTGTATCGTGTGAAGACATTATCCGATCACTCCCATCAAGTAAACTACTGTAAAGATAAATACCCAAACTACGTCAATAAAGTGCCAATATAAAGCAGCTACGAAGAATTTAGGTGCATTGTACAGGTTTAATCCACGTTTAGCATTACGGATCATTAAAGTTCCAATCCATACAAGTCCTAAAGTTACGTGGAAACCGTGTGTACCAACTAAAGAATAAAACGCTGTTGCGAATGCAGATTGGTTAAATGTAAAACCAAGGTGCACATAGTGGTTGAACTCATAGATTTCAAGTGCTAAGAATCCAAGACCTAAAGCTAATGTAATCGCTAACCAAGTTTGCATGCCTTTAAAGTTAAAGTTACGCATATGGTAAATTGCATAAACAGATGTTAGTGATGATGTTAATAATAACATCGTCATAGCAAATGCTAATGGTAATTCAAATAAACCTTGAGTTGTGAACTCCATGCCAGCTGGCCCTTTGTTCTTAAGCGCTAAATAAGTAGCGAATAAACTTGCGAAAAGTACAACTTCACAGGCAAGGAAAATCCAGAAACCAACGACTTTATTTTTACCTTCCATCGTAGCTTGTTCAGGATGATCTGGCCAAGTATGAGGAGTAAATTTAGTATTGAAATCCATTATTTATTTCCTCCTTTGCCGTAAAGATGTTCTTCAATTTCAATAATTTCTTCTTTGTGTAAATGGAAGCCATGATCGTCTTTAACAGAACGAGCAATCATCGCACCAAATGTAATCGCTAAACCAATGATTAATACATAGATTGACCATGGTTTATCTGCATCTGGATTGTAAAGTGCACCGAATGCTGCAATAAACATACCTAATGAAATAACGAATGGAATCGCTGAGTTATTTGGCATATGGATATCACCTAGTGGCTCAGCAAATGTAACTTCTTTATTACCTTCTTGTTTTTCAATCCACCATGGATCTAAACCACGAACAAGTGGTGTTTGACGGAAATTGTAGAATGGAATTGGTTGTGGAATTGACCATTCTAAAGTACGTCCATCACCCCATGGGTCGCGACCTGCTGGTTTGCCCTTAATAGACATTAAGCAGTTGATTACCATTAAGATAACCCCTACACCCATCATTAATGCACCGATTGTAGAGATATAGTTGAATTGATCCCAACCTTGACCATCCATGTAAGTGAATACACGACGTGGCATACCCATCAAACCTAAGAAATGTTGAAGGAAGAATGTTAAATGGAATCCGATAAAGAATACCCAGAAAGTAATCTTACCAAGCGTTTCGTTTAACATACGGTTGAAGAAAATTGGCCAGTAGAAGTGCGCTGAACCGAATAATGCTGTAACGATACCACCAACGATTACGTAGTGGAAGTGAGCAACGATAAAGTAAGAATCATGTAATTGGTAGTCAAGAGGTGCAGATGCTTGCATTACCCCTGTAACACCACCCGCAACGAATGACGGGATGAAACCAAGTGCATAAAGCATTGGTGTCGTAACTTTAATTGATCCGCCCCAAATAGTTAGGATCCAGTTGAATACTTTCATACCTGTTGGAACCGCAATTGCCATTGTTGCAACAGCGAAGATTGCGTTTGCTGTTGGCCCAAGACCAACTGTAAACATATGGTGAGCCCAAACCATGAACCCTAAGAAACCAATTAAAATTGTAGCGAATACCATTGAAGAGTATCCAAATAGACGCTTACGAGAGAACGCTGGAATAATCTCAGAGAATAAACCGAATGCCGGTAATACTAAGATATAAACCTCTGGGTGTCCGAAGATCCAGAATAAGTGCTCCCAAATTACTGTGTTACCACCCATTGTATGGTCAAAGAAGTTACCACCGAACATACGGTCAAATAACATCATTAATAAACCAATTGTTAATGGAGGGAATGCGAATAAAATTAATGCACTTGATACAAGAGCAGTCCAAGTGAATAATGGCATACGCATAAATGTCATACCTGGAGCACGCATTGTAATAATCGTAACGATAAAGTTAAGACCTGAAATTAAAGTACCTGCCCCTGAAATTTGTAAACCAAGAACATAGAAATCAATACCATGTCCTGGAGAGTATAAAGATAATGATGCATAAGAAGTCCAGCCCGCATCAGGAGCGCCACCCATAAAGAATGACAGGTGAAGGAATACTGCACCTAGGAAGAATAACCAGAACCCTAATGAGTTAAGGAACGGGAATGCAACGTCACGCGCACCAATTTGTAATGGTACAAGCATGTTCATAAATGCGAATAATAGTGGCGTAGCAGCTAGGAATAACATTGTTGTTCCGTGCATCGTTAATAATTCATTGAAAAAACCAGCTGATATGAAATCATTATTTGGTTTCATTAATTGAATACGCATTAATAATGCTTCAAAACCAGCGATAGCGAAGAACAATGTACCGGCTAATAAATACATCACTGCTAACTTTTTATGGTCAACAGTAGTGATGTAATCCCAGACAGCTGCTCCAAAGCCCTTTTTCTGTGTGTATGAGCTCACAACTTTTACCTCCCTCAAAATTTGTTACATAGAACGAAAATTATTTTTCTACTGATAAGCCCATGATGTAAGTTGCAAGAGCTTCAATTTCTTCATCAGATAAATCACCGTAGATAGGCGCAGTGCCTTCAGCATTCATCATTAAGTTACCTGGTTTAAATTCCTCAGGGTTTTTAATCCAAGCTTTTAAGCTTTCTTCATTATGCTCTAAGAAACCAGCAACACGGTTACGGTCACCAAACGTAGTTAAGTTTGGACCTGGTGTACCACCTGCTCCAGAACCAGAGATAGCATGACAGCCTAAGCAGCTGTTAGCAAAAGTTGCTTCACCAAGATCAGTTGAAGCTTTGTCAGCTGTTTGTCCTTCTGTCGCTTTCATTGCATCAACCCATGCGTCAAATGCATCTGGGCTTAATGTTTTTACTTTAAAGTCCATTAATGCATGTGAAGGTCCACATAATTCAGCACATTTTCCATAAAATACGCCATCTTTAAGATCTTTTGATTCTTTATCGAATACTAAGTAGAATTTGTTTAAGTTTTCTACGTTTGTATCCATTTTACCGCCTACAGCAGGAATCCAGAATGAGTGCTTAACATCGGCAGCTTTTAAATTAAAGTAAACTTTTTCACCTGTTGGTACCACTAGCTCTTGAGCCGTTACGATACCTTGGTTAGGATATTCGAATTCCCACCAGTATAATTTTGCCGTTACATTGATCGTTAGGGCTGTTTTGTTCCCTTCTTCATCTACTTCATCCATTGCAGCTACATCTGCAAATTTATAAGTAGTTGTAACAACTGGTACAGCGATAATTAATAATAAAATAATCGGAATAACTGTCCAAATCACTTCTAAAGTATGACTACCCTCTACTTGCTTAGGGATAACATTTTCACCAACGCGTGAGCGACGGTATTTTAAGAATGCAAGTAAATAAATAACGGATACTATTACTACTACTAGCGTCATAATTACAGTAGTTAACAGTAATAAATTCAATTGTTGTTTACCTACTTCTCCAGATGGTTTTAGTGTAGAAAGATAATCTTCACCACAACCTGAAAGGAAAACCATCATCACTGCTAGAAGTGAAAAAAGACGCCATTTTTTAAGCCCTTTCATCATAGCTTAATTAAACCCCTCTTTCTTTGTTGTATTTTCATGTGTACCTAGGACATCAGTTCTGTCTATATGAATTCTTATAAAAAGAAAGAATCCCTAACTTTAGCTAAACACCGCAAATATTATGATGGATACAAATAGTATGGTCATATGATTCAACGAATAAATAAACATTTTATTTGCCCATTTCATATCATCTTTTGTTGTAAAGCCTTTCAGAGCTAGTATTAACCAACCCAAGTTCAATGCAGTAGCAAGAGTTAAAAAGCCAATTCCAAGCTCTGTTAAAAGGAAAGGTAACGGTAATAATAAAAGAATCCAGAATAACATTGAGTACTTTGTACGTTTAAATCCCTTTATAACAGGTAGCATTGGTATTTTAGCTGCACGATATTCCTCAGTCCGTTTCATAGCAAGCGCATAAAAATGTGGTGGTTGCCATGCAAACATAATAAGGAATAAAGCTAGTGCTCCTGGACCTAACGCAGGCTCAACCGCTGCGAATCCAATAACAGGAGGAATAGCCCCCGAAATACTACCTACAACCGTGTTACTAACATGCTTCCTCTTCGACCACATTGAATACAGAACGACATAAGCAAATATTCCTACTAGTCCCCACATGCCGGCTGCAAACGATGCCGCAAATAACAAAATTTCACCTACAATTAAAAATGAGAGGGCAATGGTCAACACAAAGTTTGGCTTAAATCTGCCTGTCACTGTCGGTCTTGCTTTTGTTCTTTTCATGATAGGATCTATATCCTGATCAATGAAGTTATTCATTGCACCTGAGCCACCAATGATTAATGCCGCACCCAGCATGGTGTAAAATATGACATCAAGCTCTTGCAAGAAATGTCCACCAGTAAACTGAAAAGCCAGCCACATCCCTGTAAACGTTGTGACAAGATTCGAGTTAACGATTCCAATTTTTATTAGTGCTAAGAAATCTTTTACAACAGATGTTGTTTCTGGACCAGTATTTCTAGTAGCCGCCAGTGTACGACCGTTTGACATAATACCTCTCCTTTCATTTTTGTAAGCATATTCCGCTAACAATAACTATAGCGAAATTTGCGATTGATTTCTAGACATTAAGTGAAATTTAGATGAAGTTGTAAAAATTAGTTTTGTCTAGAAATATAATTAAAAACAACATATCTATAGTAAAACATTTTCTAAAATGAATTGTGAAGGTTAAAGCACGAAATTATGAACAATTTGTGAAATGGAATCGACATCTAGTAGTCCCTTCTCTTTACAAGTTGTTTTTTATACGTATTTTCGATATTATCTAGTAGCAGAAACATTACGTTCTTGTAATGTTGATAGATAAAGTAGGTGACTCATTTTATGCAACACAACAGGTATTTGAAATGGTTTGCTGTTGCCGCTACAGTAGGGATGCTCCTTATATTATTAGGTGGGGCTCTCGTTACAAAAACAGATAGTGGCCTAGGCTGTGGTCGAAACTGGCCTGATTGTAATGGATCTCTTATTCCAAAGGAGATTACACCAGAAGTCCTTATTGAATTCTCACATCGTCTTGTAACTGGAGTCGTATCTATTTCAATTCTTGTGTTAACCATTTGGACATGGCGTAAACTCGGACATATTCGTGAAGTAAAGCTATTAGGTTTCTTAGCAATGTTTTTCTTAATCGCGCAAGCTCTTATTGGAGCAGCTCAAGTATTATGGGGGCAAGGTGATTTCATCTTAGCACTTCATTTTGGGATATCTCTTATTTCCTTTGCTGCGGTTCTTCTTCTTTCTATGATTGTATTTGAAGTCGATCGGAAATTTGATGCTGATAACGTATTTATTGGTAAAAAGTTACGTTGGCATACAATTGCTGTCACAATTTATTCTTATTTAGTCGTTTATACAGGGGCGTTAGTTCGTCATACAGATTCGAGCTTAATTTGTCCTGATTGGCCATTTTGCTATAATGAAACACCTTTCGCACCGCCGAATAACATGTACGAATGGGTGCAAATGGGACATCGATTAGCTGTTCTTATTATTTTCATTTGGATTGCATACATAACTTGGCACGCTGTGAAAGAGTATAAAAACCAACGTGTTATTTACTATGGATGGGTAATTGCCTTTACTATAGTAGTTTTACAAGTGATTGCTGGTATGTTAGTAGTCCTAACTAAACTGAATTTAACGGTCGCTTTACTGCATTCATTATTTATTTCCCTTTTATTCGGTTTATTATGTTACATGATCATGCTAGTTGCTCGAAGTAATTATAATGAAAAAAGAAATAGCCCATTAAAAAAGATTCGCCACCAATGATGTGTCGAATCTTTTTTCTATGATTATTTTTGTTTCTTCATAGCCTCTGTCCCTATAATTCCTACAATTAAAATAATCATGGATACTAGTGCATAATCTTTAAAAAATGTTGTAAAGGGAATGTCGAAATATCGACAAATTAACGTTACAAGACGGCCCCCTAATAGAATTAAACCAATGACTAACATCCAGTTAAATAGTGCTTTAAGCATTTTTTGGCCCCTCTACTTTCATTGCTGTCCATATAATATTTGTTACTTCGTAACTATACTCCTCTGCTGCAATAGCAAGCGGTCCCCCTATTAGCATGTATTCACCAATAGCTCCTTGAATAACTTTTGCCATTACATTGATAGAGCTGACACTAAATGTCCCCTGTTTTTTACCCTCTTCTAAAATATTACATAATGCCATCAATAACGGATCTTCTTCTTCATCTGGCAGTTTATAGTAAGGGATATCTTCTGCCGTCCGAGCATTGAAGACAATTTCTAATAATGCTGCATTTTCCTTCGGGTGTGTCGCTTGATAAGCAATACTTGCCTCTATGAAGTTTGCTAATTGTGTAACAGGATTATTGGCAGTATATGTTTTTGTCAAAATAAAAGTTGTTGATTGATCAATTAGCGCTTGCAGACTTTGATTGATTAAATCTTGTCGATCTACAAAATGATAAGAAATTAATGCTGTGCTTATAGAAGCACGTTTAGCGATTTGTGCTAAACTCGCCTTCACATAACCAATTTCATCAAGGGTCGTTATCGTAGCTTCAATAATTTGCTGCTTTCTTGCTTCCTGAATAAAGGTATTTTTATTACGATCCATAGAACCTCCAATTGATTGATTGAACATTTTTTTGATTAACTAATCAAATCTTATATAATTTATCACTTAAACACAATAAAAAAAGGTTATGTAGATACTAATAAAAGTATCTAATAACCTTTTTTCACGACTATTTATTCAATTTCAATCAGTAAATCCCCTGTTGAAATCGCATCTCCTGCACTTGCATATACCTCTTTTACAATGCCGTCTTTTGGTGCTTGAACAGTTGTTTCCATTTTCATCGCTTCTGTAATTAATAGGTGATCGCCACGTTTAACTGGACTACCTTTAGAAACAACGACTTTCAACACAGTACCTGGCATTGTAGCACCGATTTGATTTGGATTGCTTGGATCGGCTTTTAATGCTAGATTGCCATCTACCTCAACAGTCATGTCTTGAATCACCAATTCACGCGATTGTCCATTGAGCTCAAAGTACAGGACACGTGTTCCATTGTGTTGCGGTTCCCCGATTGATACGAGTTTAATAATCAATGTTTTCCCTTTTTCGATTTCGACTTCAATAATTTCTCCAAGCTTTAAGCCATATAAGAATGTTGGTGTGTCGAGAACCGAAATATTGCCGAAGGATTCTGCCGTTTTTGCATACTCCTCAAAGACTTTTGGATAGAGAGCATAAGCCAGTACATCCTTTTTCGTTACAGGACGATTTAATTTCGTCTCTAGCACAGCCTCTAATTGATCAAACTGAATAGGCTCTAATAATTCTCCCGGACGAACGCTAATTGCTTCGCGATCTTTTAGCACTACTTGTTGTAATGCCTCTGGGAACCCGCCATGTGGCTGCCCAAGATAGCCTTGGAAAAATTCAATGACTGAATCTGGGAAGTCAATCGTTTGCCCTCTTGTTAATACCGTATTTTCGTCTAGATCATTTTGTACCATGAATAAAGCCATATCACCTACCACCTTGGAAGATGGTGTCACTTTGACAATATCACCAAATAGTAGATTTACACGGGAATACATACGCTTCACTTCTTCCCAACGATCACCAAGACCTACTGCTTTTGCTTGCTGCTGTAAGTTACTATATTGTCCACCAGGCATCTCATGCACATAAATTTCTGAATGTGGGCTGATCATGCCACTTTCGAAATCTTTATAGTATTTACGAACATCTTCCCAGTAGTACGATAATTTCTCCATAGAATCGATATCCGCACGTACCTCACGTTTACTGCCCTTCATCGCATAGTACAAGGAGTTTGCACTTGGCTGAGATGTTAAGCCCGCCATAGACCCAAGTGCTGTATCGATAATATCTACACCAGCTTCAATGGCTTTGGCATATAAGTAAATTCCATTGCCACTTGTGTCATGCGTATGCAAGTGAATTGGCAGACTTGTCGTCTCTTTTAACTCGGAAATTAAACGATAGGCCGCTTCTGGCTTCAGTAAACCAGCCATATCTTTAATAGCTAGAATATGTGCACCTGCTACCTCTAGCTCCTTCGCCATATCCTTATAATATTGCACAGAATATTTCGCACGACTATCATCCAAAATGTCACCTGTATAACAGATTGCTGCTTCGGCAATTTTTCCTGATTGACGCACCGCATCAATCGCTACTTCCATACCTTTAATCCAGTTTAAGCTATCGAAAATACGGAATACATCAATACCTGATGAAGCTGATTCCGCGATAAATTCACGAATTAGATTGTCAGGATAGTTTGTATAACCAACAGCATTAGCTCCACGTAGTAACATCTGGAATAACACATTTGGCACTTGTTCACGCAGCTTCGCTAGGCGCTCCCACGGGTCCTCTTTCAGGAAACGATAGGCTACGTCAAATGTTGCCCCGCCCCACATTTCCAGCGAGAATAATTGATGCATCATACGTGCTGTCGCATCGGCAATTTGGTACATATCTTGCGAACGAACACGTGTAGCGAGTAATGATTGATGCGCATCACGGAATGTTGTATCTGTTAGTAGTACATCGTCTTGTGCTAAAATCCACTGCACCAAGCCATCTGCCCCTTGTGTATCTAAAATCTGCTTCGTACCTGCTGGTGGTACAATTAAAGGATCGATTTTAGGTTGGTTCGGCTGCACAAAAATGGGCTTTGACTTCTTTTCTACTCCTGGGAAGCCATTTAATGTCACGTTTCCGATATAACTTAATAGCTTTGTCCCACGGTCTTGACGAACAGGGAACTCGAAAAGCTCTGGCGTTGTATCAATAAAGCTTGTATCAAAGGCACCTGATATAAATTTCTCATGTGTAACGACATTGTTTAAAAATGGGATATTCGTTTTGACACCACGAATACGGAATTCTTTCAAATTACGATCCATTTTCGCAGCAGCTTCTTTAAAGTTCATGCCCGATGTCGAAATTTTCACTAATAGAGAATCATAATAAGGTGTTACGACAGCACCTTGGAATCCATTCCCGGCATCTAAACGTACTCCAAAACCGCCACTAGAACGGTAAACCATTAATTTTCCTGTATCTGGCATAAAGTCATTTGCAGGGTCTTCTGTTGTCACACGAGCCTGAATGGCATAGCCAATCATTGGCATATCTTCTTGCTTTGGCATATGAATTTCTTCACTGTGTAGTCCATAGCCTGCCGCTACCTTAATTTGGGCATGGACGATATCTACACCTGTAATCATTTCTGTAATCGTATGTTCTACTTGAATGCGAGGGTTTACCTCGATGAAATAAAAATCGTCTCCTGCGACTAAAAATTCCACTGTCCCTGCATTTATGTACGAGACATTCTTCATTAATTTCACAGCAGCATCACAAATACGATTTCTTAACTCCTCCGAAATCGAATGAGATGGCGCAATTTCCACCACTTTTTGGTGACGACGCTGGATCGAGCAATCACGCTCATATAAATGCACAATATTGCCGTGTTGATCACCAATAATCTGTACTTCAATATGTTTTGGTTTTATGATGGCCTTCTCTACATACACTTCATCAGAACCAAAAGCAGCCTTTGCTTCTGATTTTGCTCTTTCATAAGAAGAAGCAAGATCCTCTGGCGTATGGACAAGACGCATCCCACGACCACCACCGCCAAGTGCCGCCTTAATCATAACTGGATAGCCATAATTGCTAGCAAACGTCTCTACCTCTGCTAGATTAGCTACAGGGCCGTCTGTACCTGGTATAACAGGAATCTCAGCCGCAATGGCTTGTGAACGTGCTTTGACTTTATCTCCAAACATATCTAAATGCTGAGAAGTTGGCCCGATAAAGACAATGCCCTCTTCCTCACAGCGACGTGCAAATTCCACGTTTTCAGATAAAAAACCATACCCTGGATGAATCGCATCAACATCTGCATCTTTTGCGATGGCAATAATACCTTCAATATCTAAATAAGCATCAATTGGTTTCTTGCCCGCTCCCACTAAATAAGCTTCATCTGCTTTAAAGCGATGAAAAGCACCACTATCCTCTCTTGAATAGATGGCAACAGTTTGGATATTCAGCTCCGTACAAGCACGGAAAATACGAATTGCAATTTCTCCTCGATTGGCTACGAGAATTTTGTTGATTGATTCCATAGGTATCCCCCTTTATGATTGTGTTTTTTTCCTCTCTACCTTTTCAAACATAGAAACATTGATTAATATCCCCATCGCTAAAGATAGAATGATTATAGATGTACCGCCATAGCTTATAAAAGGTAACGTTACACCGGTTAACGGGATTAACCCGGTTACACCCCCAAGATTAATAAACGATTGCCAGCCTATCCAGCTCGCAATGCCGGCCGCAATCATGCGTGCCAATGGATCTTTTGTCCGTAATGCAATAGAAAAACCTTTATATACAATAAATCCTAGACCACATAAGACAATTAAAACGCCCCAAATCCCTAGCTCTTCCATAATAATTGCCATAATAAAATCTGTTTGTGGTTCAGGTAAGTATCCTAATTTTTGAATGGATTGACCAAGGCCACGTCCTTCTAAGCCGCCACCGCCAATGGCATAATAACTATTCACCACTTGGTGACCACTACCATCCTCATACTCAAACGGATTTAAGTAAGACAATATCCGTCCTTTTCGATTTCCTGTTAGTAGCTCTCCCTTAAATAACCAGAGAATACCAAGAATAGCTGTACCAAATGCACCTAACACACCAAAAAATTTCCAAAATGTTTTAAACGGAATACCACTAGAAGCTACAACTGAAACGGCAATTCCGCATAGAATAATTACTGCTCCTAAGTCTGTTTCAAAGGCTACCCCAGCAACCACTAAAATCCATAGAAAAATTGGGTAAAAAATTTCAGTAGGTTGTAGCTTTTCAAATGTATATTTTTGCGCTTTTCGATAAAAAGCAGCTGCAAAATATAAAATTATAAATAGTTTCGCATACTCTGAAGGCTGAAAATTCCCTAATCCTGGAATAGCAATCCAACTTTGAGAGCCTACTTCATCTGCCCCATGACCAAACAATTTTAACCATGTGAATAACACCGCCAATACGACCGTTAGCAATAACATAATGTTCTTATTCGCATAATGTTTGTATGGAAAAAAGGCCGCCACTATAAAACCGAGAAAAGCCACCATTAAATTGGTCACTTGCTTTTGATAAAAAAAATCAGGTGCTTGTTTTTTCTGTGCAATAGCAACCATCATACTTGAACTGTAAATCATTATTAACCCAAATAAACTTAATAATAGGACCGTAAAAAATAAGGGGTAATCAAAATTTTGTGCATAACGTTTTAAGTATTGTCTCATTGGAAAACCTCGTTCTAGTAAAAAAACTCAAAGCGCAAAGAAGCGTTTGAGTTTTTCTTTTTATTTGTCTGTATACGCGTCGTGTAGTACAGAAAGTTCCTTCTCGAGTGAATCGAGAATTTCTTTGCCCTTATCACGTTCAATCAATCCAAGCTTCACAGCAAAGTCAATTTCACGTGACAGGCCGAACATTTGTGTATCTAATACTTCCTCATATAAAGGGCATTGTGGCATTGTTAAATGATCCATTTGTACTCGAATAAGGCGAGCAATCTTATCTGCATCAGCAACTAATAGCTCCAAAGCCTTCTCTTGAAAAGAAGTTTGTGATTTCGTATCCATGAGGACGCCCCCATTATCTGATATTTCTTCGATTCTATCTTAATAAAGTTTATCTTTTAGTCGATAAAAATGCAAGTGTCTTCGTTGGAAAATAGAGAATTGGAATTATATTTCTTTATTATCTCTAGGTATTAGCGTTATACTATGTCATGGATATACAAGATTTGAGGAGGATTTCTATTATGGAAACAATAATTCCTATCACAGGTGCAGTCACATACCAACTAACATTAGATCCTACTGTGTGGATTTTCGATGATCGTAAATTAGATTTAAACACTTACTTCATTACTCAAGATATTGAGGAAGATGCCGACATCAAATATATGCGTGAAGTAGGAGCTCACTGGTCACGTGAAATTATGGAAGGGGCAACATTCCCACCTACATTAAAATCTGAGCGGAAATTTGACCGTAAAGGAATGGAAACAGGTACTTTTGGTATCGAATTAAGTCATTTCTTGAAGAATGCTGAAATTAAACAAGAAGCGACAAAAATCGTCTTAACTTGCAAAGATGGTCAAGAATATCCATTCACAATTGAAGAAGCTTATACACTTATTTTAAAATATAGCCAAGATGGTAAGCCCCTTTTAGAAGATGGGCCTATCCATGTATTACTAAGAGACGGTTCAAATATTGACAATCCTATTAAAAACGTATCAGCCATTCGTGCTGAATAGGAGGGAATGCAATGCGCGTTAAATGCGTTATTTGCGATACGATTCATAATTTAGATGATAATTTACCTTTAGCAAAAAAATTGCGTAATCGACCAATTCATACCTATATGTGCGATATTTGTCATGATCGCATTTCTGAAAATACGGTCGCACGAATGGAAACAGGCAATTTCCGTTTTTATCGTACTTCTCCACAGATGGATAAAGAATTTTAAATAAATCATGCTAATAACAAAATCATTCCGAGATATGAGTATTCTCGGAATGATTTTTTGCTTGATTAGGATATATACTAGGAACAGTATTAATTTGTAGTTAAGAGGTCAGGTTAACTTATTTTCGCTGATATCCCCTACTGTCTTACCATGAGTGTTACCTGGAGGATGAACTATTCTTAACGATAAATCAAGAAATTTTCCATCCTTTCGCCTCTAGCTGCTCATGATAAAGCTGAGCATAGCCTCCTTCTAATTTAATTAACTCATCATGTGTTCCTTGCTCAGCAATCTGTCCATCCTTTAACAATAAAATTTTATCTGCATTTTGAATCGTGTTTAATTTGTGTGCAATAACGACTACCGTCTTTCCTTGCATTAATTCATCAATGACCTCCTTTATCTCCATTTCATTATCGGGATCAAGCGATGCCGTTGCCTCATCCAACAAAATAATAGGTGCATCTTTTAAAAACGCTCTTGCTAGAGAGATTCGTTGTTTTTCGCCTCCAGATAAAGTTGAGCCTCCTTCACCAACGATTGTTTCATAACCTTGTTCCATTGCCATAATGAAATCATGGCAATTAGCTCGTTGACAGGCTATTTCCACTTCCCTACGTGTAGCCTGTGAATTACCAATTAAAACATTATTGTAAATGGAATCGTTCAATAAAAATGGATGTTGGAACATAATACTCATATTTTGTAGCAAATAATCAGGTGCTATGCGAGAAATCGTTTCTCCACCAATCATAATTTTCCCTGCATCAATATCCCAAAAGCGAGCTAGTACATTTAATATAGTGCTTTTACCAGAACCAGAAGTACCAATTAAAGCGACAGTAGATTTTGCAGGTATCGTAAAACTAATATCATTTAAAACCGCTTGCCCTTCTTCATAGGAAAACTTTACATTTTCAAAAACTATATCAAAATCTGTAAATGTGGGATTTTCCAATTCGTAAGTAGGCATCTCTTTTTTATATACAGATGCAACATAATTAACAGCTACGGACAACATTTTTATTTCAGTGTAAAACTGACTAAACGGTTTAAACATTGCGGATATACCTAACGAAATAATGATGAAAAGAACCATCGCTTGAGCGTCAATTGTCCCTCCTAATAGACTGTAGGAGCCTACTAGGAAAACAAGTGGTACGATACAGTCAATAATTATAAAAAATAAAAAATTAACGGGTACAAGCTGCAATTCGACTTTAATACTAACATCACGATATTTTTTTAAAGCATCATGCAAACGTTTAAAAGCCTCGCCTGTTTGATTATGAGCTCGAAATACTTTAATACCATCAATATATTCCATTACTCGCGACAACACTTCAGCCACAATATCTTTTTTATGTTCCCCATTTTTACGCCCTAAGTGACCAGCTAAGAGGAGCAGCGGAATCGATAACAGCACCATAATCAGCTGTGCCATAGCAAGTTGAGGATTAATGAAAAATGATACACTTAAAATATAAGTAGTGATCATTGTAATTTTTAAAATATCGCCTATTAAGTGCGTAATAACCCGTTCGATATCACTCATATTTCCTGTACAAATATTAATCAGTTTGCCAATGCTTTGTTTTGAGAAATAACCTAGAGGTAAGGATTTTAAATGGTTGGATACGTTGATACGTGCATCACGAATAAGTATGGAACCTCTTAACTGATACAAATATTGAGAAAAACCAATGAATACAACACGGATGACAAAGCTGCCTATCAGCATCATGAATGCAAGTTTCAAGACATCAGAGGTAAAACTTCCTTGAACAATATTTACAATGACATAATACAGTGCTCCATACATAGTAGCGGTGCCAAATGTATCTAAAATAGATAATCCAATAGGTAGATACATGCGCTTCAATTGTCCTTTAAAGATGAGCTGTAAGTTGCTAAACATTGAGTGATACCCCCTTCTCATACTTAGTATAGCTTTGCCACATCTGATAATATCTACCTTGCTTGTTCATTAATTGGGCATGTGCACCATACTCAATAATCTCTCCCTCATCAAACACATAAATAATATCTGCTTCTTTAATCGTATGTAAACGATGGGCTATAATAATGGTCATTTTTTCTTTTAATAAATGATCAAGGGCTCTTTGTATTTTCCTTTCGTTCTCTATATCTGAATGTGAGGTTGCTTCATCTAAAATAACAATAGGAGCGTCCTTCAATAGGGCTCTAGCAATCGCAATTCTCTGTTTTTGTCCTCCACTAACTTTGATACCTGCCTCACCAAGCTTCGTCTGATAGCCGTTTGGTAAAGAAACGATAAAATCATGAATTTCTGCATTACGGCATACGTGCTCTACTTGCTCTATAGAATAGTTTTGACCCATAATGATATTCTCATAAATTGTATCCTCAGATAAAAAAGTATCTTGAAAAACAAAGGATATTAAATTCATTAAGTTGTGTTGAGCAATCGTTTGTATTGGCTGACCATTAATACAAATCTCGCCCTCTTCTGCGTCAAAAAATCTAGCTGCCAGTTCAGCTGCAGTCGTTTTACCTGCACCTGATGGACCAACAAAGGCAATTTTTTGTCCCTTTTTAAGCTGGAGTGAAATATCTTTTAGTACATACTTTGTATCATACTTAAATGATACATTTTGAAAGGATAATGAACGTACTTCTTTCGACTGTATACTGATTGCTCCCCGTGGCTGAGAAGGTACAAGCCAAATATCCTGAATACGAGATACCCCCTCCAATGTCATCGCTAATGTGCCTCCAAAATCAAGCAATTGTTTGAGCGAAGATAAAAAAGTCATACTCATTACAACAATTAACAAAAAGGCACTAGGTTCAAGCGTCCCATGTAAAACTCGTATGCCTCCAACAGGAATAATAAACACTAAAGCAGATTCTGTTAAAACAACAAACAAAGCATAGTAAGGAGATTGCTCACGATTGATAGATGCCCACATCAATTGGTATTCTTCAATCGCTGTTCGCAACTTTTTAAAGGAGGAGCCAGCAATATTAAACGCTTTAAAAACAGCCATTCCTCGAATATATTCAACAAAAGAGGCATTCATATTTTCTAAATGAGTATGATAATTTTGCATACGACTATCAAAGTTTTTAAACATTATTATTTGTAGTAAAAAACTTAACCCTAATGGTATTAAAAGGATTAAGCTCAGCTTCCAGTCAATCGTCATTAAATAAATAAAAATAACAAGCGGTGCCATTATGGCGGCTGCAAAATCCGGCAATTGATGGGCCAATGAGTTTTCTATTTTTTCAATATCCTCATTGATAGATTTCTTTAATTCGCCTGAATTTTTCTTAGAAAAATAGCCTAAAGGCAAAGTTGCTAGATGATTGATTGTTTTAATCCGTAACTGATACAGCACGCTAAAAGCCGCAATATGTGAAAACGTTCCTGATACTCCTAAAAGAACAAAGCGCACAACAACAATCACTGCAGTCCATATTGACCATACTTTAATGTGCTCATAATTAGGTTCAGGCTGTAATAACTCATTTAAAATAAAATAGCCCACTAAAAAAGGTGCATATGTTAGTAATGTACTCAGGACACTAAATAGTGCTGCTAAATATAATTTCCCATGCTCCTCTTTAGCCTCTCGCCAAAGAAAAGTGAGATTAGATTTCTTCTGCATACAGTTATGCGCCTCCAATGTAAAAGTATTATGCATAGTCTAATTGATAATGGTTTTCGATTACCACTCTAAAAAATAAAAAAACAATCCAAAAAGCTGCCCATTTAACAACAAGTTAAAATGGACAGCTTTCGTTTTGTTCAAAGACATGTGTTATTTTTTAAATTTTTTTCGATACTGTAATGGCGTCTCTAAATAAGTACGTTTAAAAATGGTCGTAAACTTGCTCGGATTATCATAACCAACCTCTAATGCAATAGCCAATATAGGTATAGTTGTGTCTTGTAATAGTTCTGCAGCCTTTGCCATTCTTCTTTTTTGAATATAACGGTATACTGTGCAACCAACGATATTTTTAAAGCCCACTTGTAAATCAGCTAAAGCTATATGATATGTCTGAGCTAAAGCTTTTACTTGAAGAGATTTACAATAGTCCTTGTCAATTTGTTCCTTTATTTGATGAATTCTTGAATCGTGACAGCAAGCCAATGTATTTGTACATACACTACTAGAATTTTGATTAATACTATGTGTTAAAAATTCCAATGTTTTGGTCTTTATTAATAAATGGTTTAACATATTCTCTTCAAAATTTCCTAATAATTGTTTCGTTAACATTTGATGAATGGGTGTACTTTCTTGTTTATAAATATGACCATTTTCTGAAAAAATGGTCTGAACAAAATTTCTCCATTCCTCTAATATGTTTCCATTATCACTACATAGAGATTTACGCATCACTTCTATATCCATACAAACTGAAATACCTGTTAAATTCTCACAAATAAAATCATAATATGGCAGTGGTTTTGAAAAATTAAAAAATAGTAAATCATGTGGGCTAAAAACCATCCATTCATCACTATTCCTACAGCGCACTTTCCCTAGCCCCTCTACCAAAGAAGTAATTTCAATTAAGTGACATTGATGATAAGGAACTTTACCTGCTTCTACTTTATACGTACAATCTCGAAAAATAGATATTTCAATTCCTGGCTCTACCATACAACGCTGTAACAATCCACTACCACTGGGCTGTTGTATGACATATTGTGTACCTAGCCAAGTATGACATATATGCTTGACGTTAGTTGAATGAGCGTAACACTTAGATAAAATATTTTCACACATTTCGTACCTCCTAAATGATAATCACTCTCAATTATATAAAAGGAATCTGCATACTGCCAACTTTAAAAATGAATATATATTTTTTCTTTTGGAGCAATTTTCTTATGTAATGGGGTAGCTTACTTAATTGAGAAATATTATCATTTAGAAAAATAATTTAGAAGAGAGGTTATTAGGTATGAAGACGTCCAAATGGCAGGCAAAAGATTTGATTACAATTGGTTTGTATACTATTTTAATTTACATTATTCATAATGTAATTAGTATTATTTTAAGTCCGATCATGCTTTACATCTATCCTTACATGTCAGGTATTTGTTTATTCTTTTCAAGTATTGTGTATTTATTGATGGCAATTCGAGTAGGCAAAAAAGGTACTCTATTACTTATGGCTACAGTTACAGGCTTTATCTATACGTTGATGGGCGCACCACTGATGCTACCATTCTTTATAGTTGCAGGTATTGTTGGTGAATTGACTCTGTTAAGTGGTGATGGTACACAATATCGTCAAGTTAAAAGGCAGGCTGTTGCTTATGGAATTTACGGTATTTTATTTGGCTCTGGCGCCTTTGTTATGATTTATGTACTAGGAACTGAGTTTTTCGAAAGTATGAAATATACAAAATCCTTCATTGATCGTATTCTTGAATATGCTTATTCTCCACTTTGGATGGCATCTGGGCTTGCCGCTTCCTTTTTCTTATCCTGGTTAGGCTGTATGATTGCAAAAGGTATTTTAAGCAAGCATTTTGTAAAGGCCGGCTATATTAGCTATCAGTCCTAATGGTGATTGCATATGAAGTTTGATGCTCGTATACAATTTTTCATGTTATTACTTTGCAGTATCATTGCTCTATTTATCACTGTAGAAAGTACGATATTACTTATTTTACTTGCATTAATAACCTTATTATTACAGGGCTTATACACACATTTTTTTACTTGGCTTTTCATGGGAGGCTTAATCGGCATATTTTATTACTTAATCCAATTAAATCCGCAATCTATTTTTAATGTCTTTAGCTTTTTACTATTTATCTCAATCAAATTATTACCAGCACTTATCATTGCTTCATCTTTAAGCACGATACCTGTTGGAAAATTACTAGCCAGTCTACAAAAGTTAGCTATACCTAATAGCATACTTCTAACATTTACTGTTGCTTTACGCTTTTTTCCTATATTACGGATGGAATCAAAAATTATCAATGAACATGCCAAAATCAGAGGTATTTCCTATAAGCAGATAAAAAATTGGATAAAGCCAAAGCAATTATTTGAATATACAATCGTCCCTTTACTCATGAGAACAATTAAATTAGCAGATGATTTAAGTGCTGCAGCTACTACAAGGGGAATTGATGCACCAACAAAAAAAAGCAGCGTGTACGCTATACAATTTGGTTACTATGATTACCTTGCCATGCTACTACTATTATGCATGGTACTAATTCCATTTATTTAATAACGAAACAAAAGAACCATTACGAAAGGAAATTACAAGTGATTGCCTTAACAAATGTTAACTTTCAATATAATTCGGAAAACCCCTTGCTTAAAAATATATCTTTAACCATTAATGAAGGTGAATTTATCGTTTTAACTGGTCCTTCTGGGTCAGGAAAAACAACATTAAGCCGTATTATTAATGGCTTAATACCACATTTTTATGATGGTCAATTACATGGACAGGTTACAATTAACCATACATCTCTTTTAGATCTACCAATGTGGCATTTAAGCCAATGGGTGGGAAGTGTCTTTCAAGATCCTAAAGCACAATTTTTTACAGCTAATGTTTATAATGAGATTGCATTTGAGCTTGAAAATCATGGGATACACCAACAAACTATTGCTAGACGAGTTGAAGATGTCTGTGAGCAGATGACTTTAAACACGATAAAACATCAATCATTGCATTCACTTTCAAGTGGACAAAAGCAAAAGGTAGCCATAGCTGCAGCAACAGCGATAGAGCCACTAATTTATGTAATGGATGAACCCTCTGCTAATCTTGATTTACAGGCAACTAATATCCTACAAAATGAACTACTCCGCCTAAAAAAAAGTGGAAAAACCATCATTGTAGCTGAACATCGTCTGTACTACCTGATGTCTTTAGCGGATCGTATTATTTATATGGAAGATGGTCAAATTCAGCGGGAATATAGACCAGAGCAATTACTAGCATTATCTGCTCAACAATTGCAGCAATTTGGTTTACGTTCTCCCTCACTTACAAATGGATATAAAAAAACTATACCTTCTAGGGGTAAAGAGCCTGTCGTAACAAGTATGAATTTATGCGTTAGCTATAATAAGATTCAGGCTTTGGATTACCTACAATTACATTTACAAAGTGGTGAAGTATGTGCTCTAATTGGTCAGAACGGGGCAGGTAAAACAACACTTGCTCGTACTATAGCTGGACTTATTAAAGAAAAAAAAGGAGAAATCCGTATCCACGGTGATGTAAAAAATGCAAAGAAGCGTTTAGAGGATGTTTGGCTAGTTATGCAAGATACAGTTTATCAATTATTTACTGACAGTGTATGGAACGAGCTATTATTAAATAAACCATTAAGAGAAGAAACTTTAGAATATGCCGAAGATTTGCTAAAATCATTAAAACTATGGCACTTAAAGGACCAACATCCTGCAACACTTTCAGGCGGTGAAAAACAACGCCTTGTGTTGGCAATTGGCTTAATGCAACACGCCTCTATTTTCATCTTGGATGAGCCAACATCAGGATTAGATGGTTTTAATCTACAGCGTGTAATCGAGATTATTCAGCAACTTAAGGAAAGAAACTGCCATATTCTTGTTATTACCCATGATTATGAGCTTGTTGCAGGAGCATGTGATCGAATTATTAAATTACAATCTGGAAAAATTACGAATGACATTGCAACAGAGAACTTATCTTTTGAAGATACTGTACATATCATGCAATAGCAATTTTCCATAACGATAAAAGCGAGGAATCTCACAATGCTGAGATAAACCTCGCTTTCATTTTTTCAATTTAGGAGTCACTTCACCTTATGCCTTATTCTTTATGATTATCTTTTCAATCAGCTCCACCACTTGATACATAATGGTTGCAAAAAAGGCAATGATTAGAAGTGACATAAGAACAAGGTTAAAATTAAATACTTGGAAGCCGTAGATAATTAAATAACCGAGTCCTTTTGAAGCTACTAAAAATTCTCCTACAATAACCCCTACCCATGATAAGCCAACATTCACTTTCAAGGTTGAAATGATCGTAGGAAATGAGGCTGGCAAAATGACCTCACGAAAGATTTGCCATCTTGTTGCCCCAAATGTTTGTAACACTTTACTATAATTTGGATCGACACCTTTAAATGCTGTATATACTACTATGGTTGTAATAATGATGGAAATTAAGGCACCCATGGCTATGATGGAAAAATAACCTGGACCTAGCGCAACAATCAAAATCGGACCAAGTGCAACTTTTGGCATCGCGTTTAAAATCACTAAATATGGATCGAGTACTTTTGATAGGAGTGGAGACCACCACAAGACAACAGCTATCAATGTTCCTAATAAAGTCCCAGCTATAAAGCCAATCACGGTCTCCATTAATGTAACACTAACATGCAATGTTAAAGACCCATCACTGACTTTTTCAATAAATGTATGCCATACATGAGTTGGTGAGCTAAAAATTAAACGATCAATCCATTCTAGTCTTGAAAGTAGCTCCCATCCCCCAAAGAAAATAAGGAGAATAATAAGCTGATATAATCGAACGAAGCGTTTTTCTTTTTTTAACAATTGCTGATATTGTTTAAATAATGTGTTATCCAAGGCTCTCCAGCTCCTTCCAAATAGTTTGGAAAATATCTGAATAGGCTGGATGCTGTCTTACATCAAAAGGTGATAGATCACTAAGGGCTTTAGGTATTTCAAACACCTTGTGCACTGTCCCTGGGTTTGCTGAAAATAGAAATACACGCTGACTCATCGCGATTGCCTCGCCAATATCATGTGTCACAAGAATAGCGGTCTTTTTATAAGCTTTTAAAGTTTCCACCACTAAATCCTCAAGCTTTAATTTCGATTGATAATCTAACGCAGAAAACGGTTCATCTAATAGTAAAATTTTAGGATTTACAGCTAAGGTACGCGCAAGTGCTACACGTTGTCTCATACCTCCAGATAATTCTCGAGGATAATTGTTTCCCACATGAGGTAATCCTACTTCCTGTAACAACGCATTGGCAGTTACTTTATGTGTTTTATGGCTACGCTCCATTATTTTTAAGCCAATTGTGACGTTTTCTTCAATGGTCTTCCAAGGAAATAAATAGTCCTGCTGAAGCATATAGCCAATACTAGATTGATTACTTGCTGATAGCTTTTCACCATCTATATAGACATTGCCTTCAGTTGCAGGGAATAATCCTGCAATGATTGATAATAATGTGGTTTTACCGCAGCCACTCGGCCCAATAAACGAAACAAATTCTCCTTCATGAATGGCTAAACTGATATCACGTAATACTTCCTTTGCCTGTGTGCTTGAAAAATAACTATGGTGAATATTCTCCAGCTGTAAAAATTCCATATTACTCAGCAGCCTTTTTGGCAAAGGTTGTGTTCACAAGTTTTTCATACTCCACTCGTTGAGGAAGTTCACCTGCTTCCTCCATAATTGTTTGCAAGTTATCCCACTCCCCTTCATCAAGGATTGGGTCAGTGGCATAAGAACCTTGTGCTTTATACCGCTCAATGACTGTTTCAATTATCGTTATATCTACATTTTCAAAATACGGTTGAATAATCTTTGCTACTTCAGCAGCACTCTCATTTTGTACAAAATCCTGTGCTCGTTGTAATGCATTTGTAAAAGCTTGAACAGATGTAGCTTCATCTTTTAAATAACTACTTTTGGACATAAAGGATGTGTAAGGGAGATTACCAGACTCTGTTCCAAACGATGCTACAATATAACCTTTTCCTTCTTTCTCGAAGACACTTGCAGTAGGTTCAAACAATTGTACATAGTCACCAGTACCTGATGCAAAAGCTGTAGCAATGTTGGCAAAATCAATATTTTGAATGAGCGTTAAATCATTTACAGGGTCAATGCCATGTTTTTTCAACACGAATTCACCTGCCATTTGTGGCATACCACCTTTACGTTGCCCCAAAAATGTTGAGCCCTTCAATTGATCCCACGAAAAATTATCCATCTTATCTCTTGCCACTAAAAAGGTACCGTCCGTTTGTGTTAACTGTGCAAAATTTTGAATGGGATCATTAGCACCTTGTAATGTGACATAAATAGACGTCTCCGACCCAACTAAAGCTATATCAATTCCATCTGACAGTAACGCCGTCATCGTTTTATCGCCACCTGCAATCGTTTGTAGCTCAACAGAAAGACCCTCCTCCTCGAAGAATCCCTTCTCAAGCGCTACATATTGAGGCGCATAGAAAATTGAACGAGTTACTTCTCCTACTTTGACTTTTTCTAGCTCTGCTTTATTACATGCCGTCAAAGAAAGGAGTAACAAAGCAATGACACCTAATAATAAACCTTTTGTAAGCCAACGCATTCCCTTTCCTCCTTGATATGATGAAAATAAGCCTATCGACATTAACTTATTCACATAAGGAGATTTCGGTGCCTATCAATTTAATTTGAAGCAGTAATATTTTGGTGCTAAAAAGTAGAAGACTCTCCCCTCTAACGGAGAAAATGGATGCTTGTAGTGTTTTTTTAGCAGGCGTACAAATTTTGAGGAGAAGATATACATACAAAAAAACAGCCTTAGCTTAAAAATCGCTAAGACTGTTTATCACACGATAAAAAGTTCTTATTACAAAGTACGTAATTGTTACTGATTAGTGGCTTGTTGCTCTTCTCTTTTTTCACGCCATAATCTTGTTTTATAAACGATTAAAATTAAGGCCGCTACGATCAAACCTTCGATCATTGGCAAGAATAGGGCGAAAAACGTAAGCATGATACAACCTAAAAATAGGAACGCATAAATAATAATGTTTTGAGATAGTTTTAATTTCTTGGCAAAGCCTAACTTATAGACAATGGCAGAAAGTGCAAATACAAGAAGAAATACAACATAGCCTGCAATTTCATAGCTTGGTAAATTTTCGTATAAAAATCTAGTTATACCCGCCATTCTTCCATAAACTCTTGTTGTTTCATCGGAACTTGTCTGTGCAGCAACTTGAATAACATTTAGTTCACCCAATAAAGCGGACTTAATATTCAAGACTCCTCTTCCTTTCATGTCAGCGGAAAATTATTGTTCTGCGTTACGTAATTTTTTCGCTGCTTTCTCACGTTCATTTTTATCAAGAATTTTTTTACGCAGACGAATAGATTCCGGTGTGATTTCTAAGTACTCATCATCGCCTAGGTATTCAAGCGCTTCTTCTAAAGATAAAATACGTGGTTTTTTAATAACATTCGTTTGGTCTTTATTTGCTGAACGGATGTTTGTTTTTTGTTTCATTTTTGTGATGTTTACAGTGATATCAGCGTCACGAGTATTTTCTCCAACGATCATACCTTCGTAAATATCTGTACCTGGCTCTAAGAACAGTGTACCACGGTCTTCAATTTGCATCATCCCATAAGTTGTTGATTTACCAGTTTCCATTGAAACTAGTACACCTTGGTGACGTCCGCCAATTTTACCTGGTAGTAATGGTTGGTAGCAATCAAACGTATGATTGATGATACCGAAACCTTTTGTCATAGACATAAATTCAGTCGTATAACCAATCAAACCACGAGCTGGTACTAAGAACGTCAAACGAACTTGACCACTGCCGTTGTTCACCATATCAAGCATTTCACCTTTACGTGTACCAATCGATTCAATAATTGAACCAACATTTTCTTCAGGAACATCGATTTGAACGCGTTCGAATGGTTCACATTTTACACCGTCGATTTCACGCACGATTACTTGCGGTTTAGATACTTGTAATTCGAAACCTTCACGACGCATATTTTCGATAAGAATTGATAGGTGAAGCTCACCACGACCTGAAACTGTCCAAGCATCTGGAGAATCCGTATCTTCAACACGTAAAGATACGTCCGTTTGTAATTGCGCACGTAAACGCTCTTCTACTTTACGAGAAGTAACCCATTTCCCTTCACGACCTGCGAATGGAGAATTGTTTACTAAAAACGTCATTTGTAAAGTTGGCTCATCGATACGTAATGGTGTAAGCGCTTCTTGGTGCTCAACAGGACAAACTGTTTCACCAACGTTGATATCTTCCATACCTGAAACGGCGATTAAATCACCAGCTTTTGCTGTCTCTACTTCTTCACGTTTTAAACCGAAGAAACCAAAGATTTTCGTTACACGGAAGTTTTTCACTGTACCGTCTAATTTCATAAGGGCAACTTGTTGACCTACAGAAATTGTTCCACGGAATACACGACCAATTCCGATACGTCCAACGAAGTCATTATAGTCAAGTAGAGCTACTTGGAATTGTAATGGGTCTTCTGAGTTATCAACTGGTGCTGGAATAGCCTCGATAATTTTTTCGAATAGACATTTCATATTTTCTTCTTGTTTAGACGGATCCGCATCCAAAGAAGCTGTACCATTTACACCTGAAGCATAAACTACAGGGAAGTCTAATTGATCATCATCTGCACCTAGCTCGATAAATAATTCTAGCACTTCATCTACTACTTCTAGTGGACGAGCTGAATCTTTGTCTACTTTATTAACAACAACGATTGGTGTTAGGCGTTGTTCCAATGCTTTTTTCAATACGAAACGTGTTTGAGGCATACAACCTTCATACGCATCGACAACTAGTAAAACGCCGTCTACCATTTTTAAAATACGTTCTACCTCACCACCGAAGTCAGCGTGTCCAGGCGTATCAAGGATGTTGATACGAGTTCCCTCATAGTTTACTGCTGTATTTTTAGCTAAAATCGTAATACCACGTTCGCGTTCAATATCATTAGAGTCCATTGCACGTTCTTCAACACGTTCGTTTGAACGGAATGTACCTGATTGTTTTAGTAATTGGTCGACTAAGGTAGTTTTACCATGGTCAACGTGGGCGATAATTGCGATATTGCGAAGATCTTGACGTAAGTTTGTCATTATTCCACTCCATATTCTTTTTTCGAATGTTTAACTGTGATATTATAGCACAAGAAGGATAGAAATGTCCTTATTAGAATTTCCATCATTCTAAAAAATATATTTGATCGACAAATTTTTTATATAGGAGGCTAGGCTATGAATCGTGCAAAAATCGTAATGGCCATCTACGCATTAGCAGCTGTATTAGCAATGTGTGCTATCGGTTACTCTGTGGCAGCTAGTAGTGTATTTGGTGCAATAGCTGGTATTGTGGCTACTTGTGTCATTTTCATGACAGCCTTTAAAATGAAACGTAAACTACGTGCGCAAGGATTACTTTAAGCAACATAAAAAGGAGCTGTCTAGTAAATAGACGGCTCCTTTTTATTCATATGGCACTATATATTTTTCTAATAATTCTTTATGAATAGCCGGATTGGCGATAATAAACGTATCCTGATGAAGGAAATCAAAGCCCTCACCATGTAAATTTGTAGCAACTGCTCCAACTTCCTGAGCAATGATGGTACCCCCTGCAATATCCCATGGTGCTAAACGCATAGAGACATAGGCATCTAATTTACCACTAACCACAAATGCAATTTCCATTGCTGCTGAGCCGTAGGACCGTGTACCTCGAACTTTACGAACCATATCTATCACCTTTTCATGGTGAATATGTCGATTAGGTGCTACCCAATGTGCATTAATCCCAATAACAGACTCCTCCATTGTAACAGACTGTAGTTTACGCAATGGTGAATCATTATACCATGCTCCTTGACCTTCGATGGCATTAAACAAATCCTCTCGCATGACATCAAATATGTAACCTAACTTTCCTACGCCATTTACAAAAATACCTATCGAAATCATAAAATGACGATGCTGTTTGACGAAATTCATCGTGCCATCAATCGGATCAATAATCCAAACTACACCATCAAGCGATTTAACCTGCTCGCCCATTCCTTCTTCCCCTAAGATTTTGTGGGTTGGATCAAAAGCTTTAATTTGCTCAATAAAGAATAATTCAGTCTCTCGATCAATATTGGTAACAAGGTCATTTGCACCTGATTTTGTCTCAATAACTAGATTATACGAAAAAGCCTCTCGAATACGTCTCCCAGCTTCAAAAATGATATCTTTTGCAAATTCATCAATTTGTTGTAAATCCACTAATAACCCACCCTTCGAATATAAGAAAAGGCCTTCTATATTTCTCGCTCCCGTATGTCCATGATACCTTTTCTCACTACTTCATAACTTTTTTGCTATATAAAACCTAGTACTACCTTATGATATAATTTCTATTTTACCCTTTGTCACAATAAAAATCACCTGCTGTCGGAATATTCAGCAAGTGATTTTTTAAATGGGTATTAGATTTTGATTACGCATAGGCGTGAAAACTTTCAAGTTCCATCTGAATTTCTGCCAGACGTTTTTTACTTTTTTCAATTTCAGTGTCATTTTTTTCATTCATTGCTGCAAAGAGTGAAGCTAATTCATAATCTAATTCTAATTGTAAAATATGCTCATATTGCTTTTCAATGTCAACTTTACGTATAATTTTTACGATCGGTTTCATAAAAACACTTCCTTTTTTTAATTTTTTTACAAAAACTTTTCTAATTTGATAAAGTTCTTGTTATAAGATTTTTTCCCAAATTCAGCGTAAAATAAACCTTATAAAACGAAAGGAGTAAAATAAAATTGCCAAAAATAAAGTGGACAAACAAAGATTTTAAGGTTTTTACAATAGACGGTTTAGAACAAAGAATGGATGCTTTAAATGTGGATGTACGTCCAAAATTTAATCAGCTAGGAGAAGATTTTTCTGCATATTTCTCCAGCCAATTAGGTGAAGAATTCTTCCCACATGTTGCTAAACATGCTCGAAGAACTGTTAACCCGCCAAAAGATAGCTGGGTTGCCTTCGCCCCCTATAAAAGAGGTTATAAATCATTGCCTCACTTTCAGATTGGTCTATGGCACACACATTTATTCATCGTTTTAGCTATTATTTATGAAGCGCCACAAAAAAATGTTATGGCTGAGCGTTTACTAGCTCATAAACCTTTAATTGAGCAGCTTCCAGATGATTTTATTGTGTCAGGAGACCATATGTCCCCAGAGGCCATTTCTCTCGGAGAGGCAAAAGAAGACAAGCTTGAAGATCTGCTTATCCGCTTACGAGATGTCAAAAAGGGTGAGTTCTTAATTGGCCGTCACATTCAAAAAGAGCAAGCAACAAAACTAACAGCAAGTGAATTACAACAATTAACAGAAGACACATTTAACAGCTTACTTCCTCTTTACAACGTTATTGTTGGAAAATAGCCCCACTAAAAAATGTGGTTAAGTTCACCTTATAAAGTTTTTTATTGATGTAGTTTATGCAAAATGTCGTTTTTTAACACAAAAAAATAAAAAGTGGATGTGAGTTGACCTCACATCCACTTTTTTATCGACCGTTTCTAGGGGCAACTTTTATGATCATCCCATCTTCGGCTTCTTTTGTTTGCTTTACGACAGGATAGCTAATATAGCCACTTGCCTCTTCAAATTCACGAAATATTGACTTTTCCTGTGCTTGGGAAGGCACAATCTCTTTAAAGCGTCGATATTTAGCTAGCATGACTTCACGCTTGATGCCCTTTTCATAAGCTTTCTCAATCCCCTCGAAGAATTGAACAACATCCACAATCTCCTCTGTGGACCAATCAGTTGAAAACGGATAAGAATATTCCATTCGACAAAACCACCTTTACGTTATTGCCCCCATTTTAACCGTATACTTTCAGCTTCTGCAACCATTCGCTTGATGAGGTCTTCAACGGTTGGGATATCGTGAATCATTCCTGTTACCTGCCCAGCCCAGCCAAAGCCCTGATTCTTATCACCGTCATAAATAAAACGCTTGTTGGCTGAACCACTTATATATTCTTTCAACGCCTCATATGTTGGTGTTTTTTCTTCAATTTCTAATATCTTAGCCGTAAATGCATTGCGTAAAGCTCGAGCTGGTGCACCAATAGAACGCTTAATAATGGTTGTATCGGCCTCTGTGCTTGCAAGTAGCGCCTCTTTATAAGCCTCTGAAGCATCGACACATTCTCGTGTTGCTATAAAACGAGTGCCCATTTCAATGCCTTCAGCTCCCAGCGCGTGAGCCGCCATCCAGCCCCGACCATCGCCAATTCCTCCAGAAGCAATGACAGGAATTTTCACACTATCAGCTACTTGAGGAACAAGTACCATTGTACCTACATCGTCACGTCCCAAATGACCACCGCCCTCTTGACCCACAACCATCACAGCATCTGCTCCTAGCTGCTCAGCCTTTTGAGCTTGTCTACGAGCAGCTACAAGGACTAATTTTTTTATGTCCGTGCCTGCCAGCAAATCAAATATAGGTGCTGGATTTCCTCCCGTCATTGTTACAACAGGAACTTTTTCTTCGACAGCAACACGCACCATATCCTCATAGCCTGTACCATGCATACCAATCGCAAAATTCACACCAAATGGTTTATCAGTCAATGTTCGTACTTTATGGATCTCTGCTCGTAACAAATCGGGATCTCGTAAACTCATGGCCGTTATTTGACCTAGACCACCAGCATTCGACACAGCTGCTGCTAAATCAGCGTAGGCTAAATAAGCCAATCCTCCTTGAATAATTGGGTATTTAACCTGTAAAAGATCCGTCACCCGTGTATTCCAATTCATAGTACCTCCCCTTTCGTTCAATACTATTTTCTCGATATCCTGAAAAAAATCCTTTTATTTTTTAGGAAAAGCCTATTTTTTCGTGTCGTTAGGTGCTATAATTCATTTGTTTTCTTAGATATTATAAAGTGAGGTGGTACCTGCGTTGTCACAATTAGAGACTCCATTGTTCGACGTATTACTAAAACATCGGAACAGACATCCCATTCAGTTCCATATTCCAGGCCATAAGAAAGGGCAAGGAATGGATCCTGCTTTCCGAGAATTCGTCGGCGACAACGTTTTATCAATTGATTTAATTAATATTGCTCCACTAGACGATTTACATTCACCAAAGGGTGCTATAAAAGAAGCCCAAAACCTAGCAGCTGAAGCCTTTGGTGCTGATCATACATTCTTTTCCGTTCAAGGTACTAGTGGCGCCATCATGACGATGATTCTGACCGTCGTCGGTCCAGGTGATAAAATTCTAGTGCCACGGAATGTTCATAAATCTATTATGTCAGCGATCGTATTCGCTGGTGCCATTCCAATTTTTATTCATCCTGAAGTCGACAGCGAATATGGGATTTCGCATGGCATATCTCCAGAAGCTGTTGAAAAAGCGTTGAATGCTTATCCAGATACAAAGGCAGTACTTGTGATTAATCCGACATATTTTGGCTTTACTGCTGATTTAAAACGTATTGTTGAGATTGCTCATGACCGTAATATTCCGGTAGTAGTAGATGAAGCGCACGGTGTACACATAAAATTCCATGATGACTTACCATATTCAGCTATGGAAGCAGGTGCTGACATGGCAGCAACAAGCGTACACAAGCTTGGTGGCTCCATGACACAAACATCTATTTTAAATGTACGTGAAGGTCTTGTTTCTGCAAAACGTGTACAAGCTGTATTTTCTATGTTAACAACTACATCGACATCCTATCCATTACTTGCTTCGCTTGACACAGCTCGACGTCAGCTAGCCATTCATGGATACGATTTAATCGACGATGCACTGCGTTTAGCAAAGGATGCTCGTAAACGCATCAATCAAATACCGCATTTAAAATGTGCAGGTAAAGAAAAATTACACTCATCTGCGACCTATGATATGGATCCATTAAAACTTCTTATTAGTGTGAAAGATTTAGGTATCTCTGGTCATCGAGCTGAGGAATGGTTGCGTCATAATGCAAATATTGAAGTAGAATTGTCTGACCTTTATAATATCTTATGTTTAGTGACTTTAGGAGATACAAAAAAGGAAATTAATCTTTTAGTGAATGCACTAACTCGTATGTCAAAAGCATTTGATTCTGAAGCAGCTATAACAGAGGCTGTAGTGAATGTACCAGAAATTCCAGCACTTGCCATGTCACCACGTGATGCTTTTTATGCAGATACAGAAGTCGTGCCTCTTGCAGAAGCAGATAACTGTATTTGTGCAGAATTTATTATGGTATACCCTCCTGGAATTCCTATTTTTATTCCCGGGGAAATAATTACACAAGAAAATATTCATTATATTCAAATGAATATTGAAGCAGGTTTACCAGTTCAAGGACCCGAAGATACAACATTAAAAACAATTCGTGTTATCAAAGAACGTAAGCCAATTTTCTAAAAAATCCAAGCTAGCTCTTCAATAAAAAGGGCTAGCTTTTTCATTTATAAAACATAGAAGAGAGTAGATCTGAATATGGAAATTATACTCACAAAAAACCTTTTCGTTCTGTGTGAATTGAGGTTATTCTCTCCATTACATAATAGATAGTAATTGAATAGTATGTGAGAATTTATTTATTTCATTTTCACAACGATTAGTTGCTTTTACAATATCTCTACTATTATCTACAATAAAGAAAAGGGAGTGAGCTAAATGAATACATGGGATCAACGTTTTCAAGGTACAGAATATGTTTATGGAGAACATCCAAATGACTTTATTCAAGATTATGTATATTATTTGAAGGATTACCCTACTATCGCTGCTTATGCAGAAGGTGAAGGACGTAATGCTGTTTTTTTAGCCTCAGAGGGACATACTGTCACTGCCTATGATTATGCACAAAGTGGTCTTCAAAAAACTGAACAATTAGCATTAAAACACGATGTTACAGTTCAAACTGTGCTAGCCGATTTATTGCTGGATGAGCTTCCTGTGAATAAATATGATGCAGCTATTATGGTATTTGGACATTTTCCAGTCATGCAACAACGAACTGTTATACAAAAAATTATCGATTCAGTCAAACCAGGAGGACGAATCATGATGGAGTTATATTCCATTTATCAACTCCCGTATGCCTCAGGTGGTCCACAGCAGCTTGATTTTTTATATAACCCTTTAAATGTCCTTGAATGGTGTCAAACATATAAAATAATCCATTTTTTTACAGGTGAACAAATTCGACATGAAGGAACGCTCCACACAGGACTAGCCCACACCATTCAATTGATTATTGAAAAAAGCTAAAGGAGTTGTCTCAAATAGTTTTTGAGACAACTCCTT
>NZ_JBHERJ010000083.1:0-61796 GCF_043359455.1 Lysinibacillus sp. PWR01
TCGCCCACAGGAAAGCAAGTAGCCTGCAACGGAAATCCATTTCTACCTTTCAATTGACTGTTTTGTTTTTCAACACTAAAAAGAGTTGTCTCGATATACTCGAGACAACTCTTTTTGATTATTTAAATGTTGCGCCGATAAAGTCGCGGAACAATGGTTGTGGACGATTTGGACGTGACACTAGCTCTGGGTGGAATTGACACGCTACAAAGAAATTGTTTTCTGGTAGCTCAATAATTTCAACCAACTTGCCATCAGGGCTTGTACCTGAGAAGACAAGGCCAGCTGCTTCCATTGCCTCACGATATTCATTGTTAAATTCATAGCGGTGACGATGACGCTCATAAACAAGCTCTTTGCCATAAGCATTGCTTGCTTTTGAACCATCTTTTAATTTACATGGATATAACCCTAAACGTAATGTACCACCGATGTCTACAGTATCATTTTGATCTGGTAAGAAGTCGATAATTGGATACTCTGTATTTGCATCAAGCTCTGTAGAATGAGCACCTTTCAAGCCAAGAACATTACGTGCAAATTCTATTGTTGCTAATTGCATACCTAAACAAATACCTAGGAAAGGAACATTATTTTCACGTGCATATTGTGTCGCTAAAATTTTACCTTCAACACCGCGATCACCAAAGCCACCTGGTACTAAAATAGCGTCAGCACCTTTTAATAGAGAAGTAACATTATCTGCATCAACATGTTCTGCATTAATCCAGTCAATTTCAATATCAGAATTAAATGCATACCCTGCATGCTTTAATGCCTCAACTACAGAAATGTAAGCATCTTGTAGTTCTACGTATTTCCCTACTAATGCTATCTTTCTTTTATTTGGTAAGTTCTTCACTTTTTCTACAAGGTCACGCCATTCTCCCATGTCTGCCTCTGGTGCTTCAATGCCAAAATGATCTAGAACGATATCATCTATATCTTGTGCATGTAGGTTTAATGGTACTTCATATAAATGCTCAGCATCACGAGATTCAATAATTTCATGTGGTTGTACATCACAGAATAATGCTAATTTCTCTTTCATCTCTTGTGGTACTTCTTGTTCAGTACGGACTACGATAATATTTGGCTGGATACCTAAAGAGCGTAATTCTTTAACAGAATGCTGCGTAGGTTTTGTTTTAAGTTCACCAGCTGCTTTAATATAAGGAATAAGCGTACAGTGGATATACATTACATTGTTATGACCTAAGTTCGTTTTCATTTGACGGATAGCTTCAAGAAAAGGTAATGATTCAATATCCCCTACTGTTCCACCAACCTCAGTAATCACAACGTCAGCATTTGTTTCTCGACCAGCACGTTGGATACGGTCTTTAATTTCGTTTGTAATATGAGGAATTACTTGTACTGTTCCACCGTTATAATCACCACGACGTTCTTTCTGTAATACAGATTGGTAAACACGACCTGAAGTTACTGTAGAATGTTTCCCAAGGTTAATATCAATAAAGCGTTCATAGTGTCCTAAGTCTAAATCAGCCTCAGCACCATCATCTGTTACAAAAACTTCCCCATGTTGATAAGGGCTCATCGTACCTGGGTCAATATTGATATATGGGTCAAATTTTTGAATCGTAACTTCTAAACCACGGTTTTTTAATAAACGGCCTAGAGATGCTGCAACAATCCCTTTTCCAAGTGATGATACAACCCCACCTGTTACAAAAATATACTTCGTCATGAATAAATTCCTCCTTATGATGTTCTAAAATATTAGTGCGTTTAGGGGGGATCAGAACCATTTATATTCTAATACCCTAAAAAAAGAAAAGCCGAGAATGTCTACAAAAATGTAGTCGATTCGAAGCTGTAATCGGTTCTATCTCTTTTCCACTTTCCTTTAAACCTTAAAACTCTAACAACTGTTCAGTCACCGTTTACTATACATCATGAATAAATAAAAACATTTATATTCATATCGTTATGAAAAGTATGGGAGAACTAAACTGAATAAAGTTAAAAACAAAAAAACGCTCCTCCTGCATAGGTTTGCAGGGGGAGCGTATTATATACACGGTCTTTCTCCTTCTTTTAAGGAGCCCAAGTAAAAGATTAAACGTAACCGTGATAGAAGTCAAGATTTTTTGCTTCAAGCTTAAAAGAAAGAAAATTCTAAGAGTACTGTGCTAGACCTCTTCCTCTTCTTCATCAAATTCTTCTTCCTCTTCATCGATAAACTCTTCATCGATTTCTTCATCAATTTCTTCTAGATCTTCATCGTCAAAGTCGATATCTTCTTTTTCATCTTCTTCTTCCTCAAGGTCTTCTTCATCAATGAACTCTTCAAAGTCTTCATCAAAGTCGATATCTTCTTCCTCTAAATCTACATCCTCATCAAGATCTTCATCATCAAAGGCAGCTTTAGATTTTTTCTTTTGAGTCTTAACAGAAGGTGCTGTTTCTTCTTCAATTTGCTCTACTTTAAACCATTCACGTAAGCCCCAGCCTGCTTCCTGATTATATAAAAAGCGGCCATCAATATTCATATCTGTATAAAATTGTAACAGACGAGATTTCATTTCTGCATCACTATAGCCCACAAGTTCTTGAATTAATTTTAATAAATCATTAAAAGACACTGAGGCACGTTTTTCATTTAATATTGCATAAGCTAAGTTAATTAACGATTCTTCTGTTAATTGTTCCTTTGTCATTTCACGAAAATTCAATTCGTGCACTTCCTTTCCCTCATCACAATGGACGTTTTAAAATTACATGGTGCTTTATTCTCCAAGCGCAGCAAAAAAGGCCACGCAAAAGGTTCTTTCCATACAATAAGCATAATACCCATTATATACAAAGTTTTAGCCCCTTTGCTAGCTTCAATTACTGTTTTTTATATTACGCATTTTTTTTATTCCAAGATAAAACAAATAGACAGATAATAGTAGTAAAGGAATAGCGCCAATTTGCTTATTATACAGGAAAATGGCTCCCAATACTAAAGCTAATATAATTATGTAGTGAATAACTGATCTCATCCTCTACCGCGCCTCCCCTTTTTTTACATTTCTATTATAGCGAAAATAAAAAGAAGTGCCTAATCTTAAGACTAGACACTAGAAACTAGAGAAGCATGTTACATAAATTAGAAAAAAATGTTAGAAAACAAGCAGTTTTGAACGACACTACTTACATATTACGACGATACTGTCCGCCAACTTCATATAAAGCTTTTGTAATTTGTCCTAAGCTTGCTACTTTTACTGATTCCATAAGCTCAGCAAAAATATTACCATTATTGACAGCCACTTCTTGTAAACGTGCAATCGCAGCTTCACTTTCCTCTTCATGTGCACTCCAAAATGTTTGTAAATTACGAATTTGCGTTTCCTTTTCTTCTGTCGATGCACGAGCGATTTCCATATTATCTATATCAGCATCTGAAGCTGGATTTGGGTTCAAGTAAGTATTAACACCAATGATTGGTAACTCCCCTGAATGTTTTAACATCTCATAGTACATGGATTCTTCTTGAATTTTACCTCTTTGGTATTGTGTTTCCATTGCACCTAACACACCGCCACGATCATTGATACGATCAAATTCTTCAAGAACCGCTTCTTCCACAAGGTCTGTCAATTCTTCAACAATAAACGCACCTTGTAGTGGGTTTTCATTTTTCGCTAGACCATGCTCTTTTGTAATAATCATTTGAATAGCCATCGCACGTCGTACGGATTCCTCAGTAGGTGTAGTAATGGCCTCATCATAGGCGTTTGTATGCAATGAGTTACAGTTATCTTGTAATGCCATCAATGCCTGTAATGTTGTACGAATATCATTAAAATCAATCTCCTGAGCGTGTAAACTACGTCCAGATGTTTGAATATGGTATTTTAGCTTTTGAGCACGCTCATTAGCACCGTATTTATCACGCATAACAATGGCCCAAATACGTCGTGCAACACGTCCAATTACTGTATATTCTGGATCCAGTCCATTTGAGAAGAAGAATGATAGATTTGGTGCAAAGTCATTGATATTCATGCCACGGCTTAAATAATACTCTACATACGTAAAGCCATTAGCTAAAGTAAAGGCTAATTGGGAAATAGGATTTGCTCCAGCTTCCGCAATATGATACCCCGAAATGGAAACAGAATAGTAGTTACGCACTTTATGGTCAATAAAGTATTGCTGAATATCGCCCATCATACGTAAAGCAAACTCTGTTGAGAAAATACATGTATTCTGTCCTTGATCTTCTTTTAAAATATCTGCTTGCACTGTTCCACGAACAACCTGCAATGTTTTTTCACGTGTCTCGGTAAACTCTTCAACTGTCAAAGTTCGTCCTAGCTCTTGCTCACGCAATTGAACTTGTTGATCGATTGCTGTATTCATAAACATTGCTAAAATAATAGGGGCTGGACCATTAATTGTCATCGATACAGATGTAGATGGTGCACATAAATCAAAGCCTGCATATAGCTTCTTCATGTCCTCAAGTGTACAGATGGATACACCAGATTCCCCGACTTTACCATAAATATCTGGACGGTAATCTGGGTCCTCACCATACAGTGTTACCGAATCAAATGCTGTAGATAAACGTTTTGCATCATCATCCTTTGATAAATAGTGGAAGCGTTTATTTGTACGTTCTGGTGTCCCCTCGCCAGCAAATTGGCGTTTCGGATCTTCACCCTCACGTTTGAATTGGAAAACACCTGCCGTATATGGGAATTCGCCAGGAACATTTTCTTTATAAACCCAACGCAATATCTCACCATAGTCTTCAAACTTCGGCAATGCCACTTTTGGAATTTTTGTGCCAGATAGACTTGTTGTTTTAAGGATGGTGCGAATTTCTTTATCACGAACTTTCGTCACAAATTCATCGCCAGCATAAGCTTCTTTTAAAGCCTGCCAATTGTCCAATATACGCTTTGATTCTGCTGTTAATTCATCTCTAACACCTTCTGCTAAAGAGGTAAGCGATGCAACAAGTGCATCATCTGGCGCTTTTTCTTTCACTGCTACAATAGCGCCTTCTAATTGGAATAGTCGACGAGCAAATACCACCTGTTGCTCTGATTTTTTATGATAGCCACGAACAGTGTCAGTAATTTCACGTAAATAATAACGACGATCGTTTGGAATGATGACATCTTGCTTTTGCGTTTTAGCAAATTGCTCATAACTTGTTTCCCAATTAAAACCTGTTTTTTCGTTAATAATTTTAACGAGAGCGGCGAATAATGCATTTGTTCCTTTGTCATTGAATTGGCTAGCAATTGTACCGTAGACTGGCATATTATCAAGTGATTCATCCCAAAGCTCACGTGAACGTTGATATTGTTTTTGTACTTGTCGTAGTGCATCCTCTGAGCCTTTTCGCTCAAATTTATTGATAGCAATAACATCTGCAAAATCAATCATATCAATTTTCTCAAGTTGTGTTGGCGCACCAAATTCGCTTGTCATGACATACATAGATAGATCCGTGTACTTTGTAATTTCGGCATCACCTTGACCAATACCGCTTGTTTCTACGATGATTAGGTCATAGCCTGCTACACGTACTACATCTAGCACATCACCAATCGACGCAGATAATTCAGTACGAGAGCCACGTGTTGCTAAACTACGCATATAAACACGGTTATTAAAGATAGCATTCATACGAATTCGATCCCCAAGCAATGCTCCACCCGTTTTTTGCTTTGTTGGATCGACTGAAAGAATGGCTACACGTTTATCTGGGAATTCTTTTAGGAAGCGGCGAATCAGTTCATCTGTTAATGAAGATTTCCCTGCACCACCTGTTCCTGTAATCCCCATTACTGGTGTACCTTTTGAAAGCTTTCGTACCTCATTTAGCATTTCCTTTGTAGCTTCGTCGTCATTTGACTCAGCTGCTGTTATTAGATTAGCTAAAATTTCTGGCGTTTCTGGCGTTAAAGACTTTAATTTCTCTAAATAATTACCCGTTGCAGTTGGGAAATCTGTTCCTTTAATTTGCTCATTAATCATCCCTTGTAGCCCTAAAACACGGCCATCCTCAGGTGAGAATATCCCTGCAATGCCATACGTATGAAGCTCTTTAATTTCACGCGGTAAAATAACTCCTCCACCACCGCCATAAATTTTTATATGTGGTGCCCCTTTTTCACGCAGTAAATCATACATATATTTAAAGTATTCCATATGCCCGCCTTGATAAGAAGAAACTGCAATACCTTGTGCATCTTCTTGTATCGCAGCATTCACGACTTCTTCAACAGAACGGTTATGACCTAAATGGATTACTTCTACACCGCTCGATTGTAAAATGCGTCGCATAATATTGACGGAAGCATCATGTCCATCAAAAAGACTTGATGCTGTCACAAAACGTACGTGATTTTTTGGACGATATACTTCTACCTTTGTCATATGAAATCCCCACTCTCTCCCCTTATTGAATAAAAAAAGCCGACAATTGCAATATCGCTATATGCAATTGCCGACAAACCCCTTACAAAATATTAGAACCCCTTTATGCCTGAAATGAACAAAGTGATTTGCATGTCAATGAATTCGTCAATGGAATGCTGACGATGTAATGCCCATTTGCGGAACGCCCAGCTTTGTCCTGAAACAACTAAGTTATTGGCTGCTAAATGGATTTGCTTGTCTGTCATTGTTAGTTCGCCAGACTGCACACATCGCTGTAACAAGCGTTCAAATGTGGCAACCATTTCAAACTCTTTACTAAAGACATAGCGTTGTGCTTCTTTTGACAATGATTTTGTTTCTTGATACATGATTGTTAGCTCATCAACCATGCTATCAATTTGCAGGAAATATTCCCTAATCATTTCTTTCAACTCATCAATTGTTCCTGCTTTAATCTCATAACTTGAAAGTCGCTCCATTGCATGGTGATAGATACTATCACAAACAAGGTAAAGAACGTCTTCTTTCGTTCGGATGTACTCATACAAAGTACCAATACTAAAGCCAGCAGCTTTTGCAATCTCTCTCGTCGTGGCACGATGAAAGCCTTTTTCTCTAAATAGCTTAATAGCTCCTTGAATCATTTGTTCACGACGAATGGCGATTAAATTTTCATCTTTTACAGTTGACTGTACTTGGGGCCTTTTATCTTTTTCAGTCATCAATTATTTCGTTAGCATACGCGAGATAACAAGACGTTGAATCTCCTGCGTACCTTCGTAAATTTGTGTAATTTTAGCATCACGCATAAAGCGCTCTACTGGATAATCTTTTGTATAACCATAGCCACCAAATACTTGAACCGCCTCTGTCGTTACACTCATAGCCGTATCGCCAGACATTAATTTCGCCATTGCAGATGCCTTACCATATGGTAGGTTATTAGACTCTAACCAAGCCGCCTGGTATGTAAGAAGTCGAGAAGCCTCTATTTGAGTTGCCATATCTGCTAATTTAAAGGAAATGCCTTGGTTTGCAGTGATTGGTTTACCAAATTGCACACGTTCTTTGGCGTAGTCTACTGCTGCATCTAATGCTCCCTGTGCAATCCCTACTGCTTGAGCCGCAATACCATTACGTCCACCGTCCAGTGTCGTCATGGCAATCTTAAAGCCTTCCCCTTCAGCACCTAATAGATTTTCTTTTGGAACACGACAGTTATCAAAAATAATCTCTGTTGTTGGAGATGAACGAATTCCTAATTTCTTTTCTTTCTTCCCTACAGAGAAACCTTCAAACCCAGCTTCCACGATAAATGCGGATGTGCCATGTTTTGCTTCTGGATCTGTTACTGCAAATACAATATAAGTATCTGCTACTCCACCATTCGTAATAAAGATTTTTGAGCCATTTAAAATATAATCATCGCCATCACGTTTTGCATATGTTTTCATGCCGCCTGCATCTGAACCTGATCCTGGTTCTGTTAAACCATACGCACCAATATGTTTGCCTTCAGCCATTGGACGAAGGTATTTTTGTTTTTGTTCTTCTGAACCAAACTTGTAAAGTGGCCAACCTGCCAGTGAAGTATGCGCAGATAATGTTACCCCAGTCGAAGCACAGACACGTGATAGTTCCTCGACAGCAATGACATATGCAAGGTAGTCAAATCCTGCACCACCATATTCTTCAGGCCATGGAATACCAGTTAACCCAAGCTCCGCCATTTTATCGAAAATCACACGGTCAAATTCTTCATTTTCGTCACGTTCAGCAGCTGTTGGCGCCACTTCATTTATAGCAAAATCACGAATCATTTCACGTAATTGTTCATGCTCTTCTGTTAACTGAAAGTTCATTGTCCATTTCCCCTTTTTAATTAGACTCTGTTCTGTGTTACCTGATTGTTGTTAGAGCGGGTTTCCCTTATTTTAGAGCGGGTCTACACTCTCTAGGAGCGGATTTCTACCACTTTGGAGTGGTTTCTTCTCTTAATTGAGCGCCTCTCTCACTTTTTAGAGCGTATCAACACCCTTTATGAGCGTGTCTTCCTCTCTGGAGGTTTGTACCCTTCCTAACATCAGGCTTTATTTCAGTAAATGTTTACTAATGACTAGTCTTTGAATTTCACTTGTACCTTCATAGATTTCTGTAACCTTTGCATCGCGGAAATAGCGCTCTACTGGATAATCTTCCGTATAACCGTATCCGCCGAATACTTGAACCGCTTCTATTGCCGTTTGTACCGCTGTGCGTGATGAGAAAAGTTTAGCCATTGAAGCTTCTGCTCCACATGGTAAACCTTTTGCACGTAAATCTGCTGCGCGATAGACTAATAGTTTTGCCGATTCAACAGCCGTTGCCATATCAGCAAGCTTAAAGCCAACACCTTGTTGTGCAGCAATTGGTTTGCCAAATTGTATACGTTCTTTAGCATAAGCAGTAGCCGCCTCTAGTGCTGCTTCAGCAATTCCTAAAGCCTGTGCCGCAATGCCAATTCGCCCAACATCTAAATTGGCCATCGCAATTTTAAAGCCTTCTCCCTCTTCCCCAAGTAGGTTGTCAGCTGGAATGCGACAGTTATCGAATGTCAGCTGAACAGTACGTGAGCCATGTAAGCCCATCTTATGTTCATCTTTTCCGATGATTAAGCCAGGTGTCCCCTTTTCGACAATAAATGCCGAAATACCTTTTGTTTTTTCAGCAGGGTTAGTAGAAGCGAATACAATATATACATCAGCCTCTCCACCATTTGTAATAAATACTTTGGAGCCGTTAATAACATATTCATCGCCATCACGCACTGCCTTTGATTGTAGAGAGCCAGCGTCTGAGCCTGCACCTGGTTCCGTTAAACAAAATGCGCCTAAATATTCTCCAGCTGCAAGTTTTGGTACATAACGTTTCTTTTGTTCTTCATTCCCAAAGTAAATGATTGGATTTGTTCCAACCGAAGTATGCACCGATAAAATAACGCCCATTACAGCGCTTACTTTTGATAGTTCATTAATCGCAATTATATACGATGTAAAATCCATACCAGAGCCACCTAAGTCTTCTGGTGTAGTAATTCCCATTAAGCCAAGTTCACCCATTTGCTGTAGAAGCTCACGTGGGAATTCTCCCGCTTCCATTCGCTCTACCCACGGTTGAATTTTTTCCTGAGCAAATTGACGAACCATATCGCGCATCATAATTTGCTCATCTGTAAATTGCAAATGCATCTATAATGTCACCCCTCTAAGTTGTCCCCAAACATCTAAATAACCCCATCCCCATAGGATTATTCGTAAACGTAAAAGCCTCTTCCTGATTTCTTACCTAGCCAGCCTGCTGCAACGTATTTACGTAGCAGTGGACAAGGACGATATTTACTATCTCCTAGACCCTCATGTAAAATTTCCATGATGTAAAGACAAGTATCCAAACCAATGAAGTCTGCCAATGTTAATGGCCCCATTGGATGGTTCATACCAAGCTTCATTACATCATCAATTGCTTCCTTCGTAGCTACACCTTCATAGAGTGCGTAAATCGCTTCATTAATCATCGGTAGTAAGATTCGGTTTGAAATAAATCCTGGGAAGTCATTCACTTCTACTGGTGTTTTCGATAATTTGACCGTCATCTCTTCAACAGCTTTGTATACTTCATCTGTTGTTGCTAAGCCTCGAATGATTTCGACAAGTTTCATAACTGGTACAGGATTCATAAAGTGCATACCAATTACTTGCTCTGGACGATTTGTTACTGCTGCGATTTCTGTAATAGGCAGTGAAGATGTATTCGTAGCTAAAATAGCATGTGCTGGTGCAATGCCATCCAGTTGCTTAAAGATGGATTGCTTAATTTCCATATTTTCTACAGCTGCCTCAATGATAATATCTACATCACTAGCATCCTGTAAATCTAGTGACATACTAATTCGACCTAGAACAGCAGCCTTCTCATCTTCTGTTTTACGACCCTTTTCTACATCACGTGATAAATTTTTCGTAATAACCCCTAATCCACGATCGAAAAATTCTTGCTTGATATCGTTCAATTTCACATCAAAGCCTGCTTGTGCACAAACCTGGGCAATACCAGAGCCCATTTGCCCTGCACCAATGACCATTACCTTTTGAATTCCCATTAGTTCAGTCCCCCTGTTTTTGGTACTTCAATCATAATTGCATCACCTTGACCGCCGCCTGAACAGATTGCAGCAATGCCGATACCACCGCCACGACGCTTCAATTCCTGTGCAAGTGTTAATATAATGCGTGCACCAGATGCCCCAATAGGATGACCTAAAGCAACTGCACCGCCATTAACATTCACTTTTTCTGCATCTAAATCTGCCAACTGCTTGCTGACTAAAGCGACTGCTGCAAAGGCTTCATTGATTTCTATTAAATCAATATCTGCTAATGATTTATTGGTCTTTTTCAGTAATTTATTAATAACAAGACCTGGTGTTTGTGGGAAGTTTTCTGGCTCAATCGCAAGTTCTTCATGACCAATGATTACTGCCAATGGTTCTCTACCTTCACGTTTTGCACGATCCTCACTCATGATGACAAGTGCACATGCTCCGTCGTTAACCCCAGGTGCGTTTCCTGCTGTAATCGTGCCATCCTTGTCAAAGGCTGGTTTTAGCTTCGCCAGTATTTCCAAAGACGTACCTGCTCTTGGTGCCTCATCTGTATCTACAATAAGTGGTGCACCTTTTCGTTGAGGAATCTCTACTGGTACGATTTCTTCTGCAAAGTAACCTTTTTCAATTGCGGCTAGCGCGCGTTCATGACTGCGAACTGACCAAGCATCCTGCTCTTCTCGACTTAGCGAGAATTCTTTAGCTGTTGCATTACCATAGCTGCCCATATGCGGTCTCGCTTTATCGAAAGCACATGTTAAACCATCATAAAGCATGCCATCTACCATTGTTGAATCTCCCATACGCAAACCATTTCGACCATTCAGAAGATAATATGGCGCATTGGACATAGATTCCATGCCACCAGCAATAACCACTTCTTCGTCCCCTAAACGAATCAATTGATTTGCTAATGTCACTGCACGCATCCCTGACGCACAAACTTTATTGATTGTTTCTGTTTTTACTGCTGTTGGTAAATTGGCCTTCAGCGCAGCCTGTCGAGAAGGAATTTGACCCTGTCCCCCTTGTAAAACAGAACCTAAAATTACCTCATCTACTTCCTCAGATGCAAGATTTGCTTTCTCTAATGCCCCTTTAATCGCAATCGCACCTAAATCACTTGCATGTAATGCTGATAATGAACCTCCAAATTTACCAAATGCAGTTCTTGCTCCTGCTAAAATTACAGCTCTATTCAAGTAAAACACCCCTTTTGTTTTACGTTCTCGATGAAGTTGTAAAGCATTATTGACTGAACGCTCGCTCGACTTCTATCGAGGAAAAATGGGAGTTTACTATCTCAACTCCCATTCCCATTTAATCTTATTCTACAAAACAATTTTTTATTGTGCAATTTATATTTTTCAGATAACTAAAATATTTCTGCAATAGCAATCATTTTTCTGCGTTCGCTTCCGGATTCTCGTCTTGGCGAGCCTTTTCTACGGATGCTACCACTTCTTCAAATGTTTCTTCTGTTTCCTCTGAAGAAGGTTGAACAGCCTTTACTTTTTCGCCGAACACTGAGCGCTCTAGTAATTCTGCAACATCAAATGTTCCAATAGAATCTTCAACCTCTTTTGCCTTTGTACCATCCTCTAACATTGTTAAACAGTAAGGACAGCCCGATGAAATAACCGATGCATTTGTTGCGAGAGCCTGCTCTGTACGTGCTACGTTAATACGGTTCCCTACGTGTTCTTCCATCCACATTAAGCCACCACCAGCACCACAGCACATCGCTGTTTCACGGTTACGTTCCATTTCAACAAGCTTCACACCAGGGATGCCTCGAAGAATTTCACGTGGAGCATCATAGACATCATTGTAACGGCCTAAGTAACAAGAATCATGGAAGACAATCGTTTCATGAACCTCATAGTTTAGCGCTAGACGATTTTCTTCAATCAACTGATTTAATAATTCAGTATGATGATACACTTCGCCTTTCCAGCCAAAGTCTTGATATTCATTTTTAAAGATATTGTAGGCATGAGGGTCGATTGTCACAATTTTCTTCACTTCGTTTTTCTCAAACTCATCAATATTCGCTGTAGCTAGCTCCTGGAATAAGAATTCATTCCCTAAACGGCGAGGTGTGTCCCCAGAGTTTTTCTCTTTATTACCTAAGATTGCAAACTTCACACCAGCTTCGTTTAATAAACGACAGAATGCTAAAGCGATTTTTTGAGAGCGGTTATCGAAAGCTCCCATCGAACCAACCCAGAATAAATATTCCATTTCCTCACCAGATTTTTTCAGCTCTTTTACAGTTGGAATTTGGATTGTTGGATCTAGATCGCGCCAATTTTCTTTTTCTTTACGGTTTAAGCCCCAAGGATTACCTTGTCGCTCAATATTTGTCATAGCACGTTGCGCATCTGGATTGACTTTTCCTTCAGTCATAGTTAGATAACGACGTAGGTCAATAATTTTATCAACATGCTCATTCATTACTGGGCATTGATCTTCACAGTTACGACAAGTTGTACAAGCCCAAATCTCTTCTTCTGTAATGACTTCGCCTATTAAAGATGGACTGTAGATATCTTCAATTACAGCACCTTCAGCACCAGCTGCCATTGCAAGCTGATTACCCTTTGTATTGGCAAAGAATTGATAAGGCACCCACGGTTTTTGTTTTGTTACAACTGCGCCCGTAAATGTTAAATGATCACGCAATTTCACGATTAAATCCATTGGCGACAGCATTTTTCCTGTTCCTGTTGCTGGACACATGTTTGTACAACGTCCACATTCTACACAAGAATATAGATCGAGCATTTGCTTTTGTGTGAAGTCCTGTATGCGTCCCACTCCAATAGAAGGCATATCCTCTTCACTTTCAGCATTTTCCCCTGCTTCTTCTAAGGCCTCGAAATCGATTGGTGTTAATGTACCCGTACGATCTAAACGATTCATGTAAACATTAAGTGGACTGACGATTAAATGGAAATGTTTAGATTGCGGTACGTAAACAAGGAATGTTAATAGAATTAAAAGGTGTGCCCACCACATTACATAAAATACGCCAGCAGCTACTGATGTAGGTAGGAAGCCAAAAATAGCAGCAATGCTTGAAGCAACTGGCTCCGTATAGGTTAATCCCTCACCATGCCAAATTAATCCCATACCATTAGCAATTAATGTAGATACCATTAACCCACCAATGAAAATTAATACAAGACCATTTTTCCATCCTCGTTTTAGACGCACTAGTTTTTCAACATAGCGGCGGTAAAATGCCCACACTACCGCAATTAAAATCATTAAAACTACAAGCTCTTGGAAGAATGTAAAGACACCATAGAAAATGCCTAGTGGCAGATGTGATTCTGGTGCTAGTCCTTTCCAGATTAAATCAATTGCTCCTAACTGCACCATCAAAAATCCATAGAAAAACATAACGTGAATTAAACCACTCTTTGGATCCTTTAATAGCTTATTTTGACCAAATACATTGACCATAATATAACGAAGTCGTTCTTTAACACTTTCATCAAACTCAACCTTTTTCCCCAATTGCACATACTTATAGCGTGTTTTCAACAGGTAGAAGAACAATCCTACTGCATAAAGCACAACCACGACTGTTAAGACAATGTTAGCAATTAATAATGGACTCATGGTTGGTCCCCCCTTTAGTTTGTCGTAATTTTCTCTCTTTGTGACGAATTTGCTAGTTCATACAGAAATGTACTTCACTTTATCATTATATTCCTATTCTAATAAATGAGTGAGCATTCAGTCAACATAAAACGGAAATATTTCTGATAATTTTATATTCTTACATTTTACAAGAAAAAAAGCCACCCTGAATTTTTCCAAGGTAGCATTTTTTTACTTTCCTTATCAATTATACCTTACCGAATGTTACATATTCAGTAGACGTTTGAACATTTGCTGAAGAAAGCAAACAAACCTCTATCCCCTATAGAGGAAGGAGGCTTTAGTATCCGACGTTTTATTATGTCTACAAAAACATTTACTAAATCAAACTTTTATTTTTTAAAAACATTCCCGCTACGAATATACTCAACATCCGCTACATTTAATCGTGCATTTACAACACGTGCAGCTGCAAATAAATAATCTGATAATCGATTTAAATATTTTTGTACAACCTTTGGCACATCTTCAACCTCTTTCATTAGCGTCACCATTTCACGCTCTGCTCGACGTGCAACTGTGCGCGCAATGTGTAAAGTTGCAGCTGCTGGTGCGCCTCCTGGTAAAATAAAACGTTGTAATGGTGGCGCTTCGTCTGATAAAGCATCTATACGAGTTTCAAGTACTTCAATCGGTTGCTCTGTTAACTTATATTGGCGTTCTTTCATCACATTGGCAAGGTCTCCACCAGCATCGAACAGCTCATGCTGAATTGTCTCTAGGTCTGTTAAAATATCCTTGAAAAGCGCTTGATCTAATTCACTTACAGCCTTCCCAATAAAGGAATTTAATTCATCAATTGCCCCATATGTTTCAACACGTAAACTATCTTTATCAACACGTCCTCCAATAAGACTTGTTTTCCCCGTATCGCCTGTTTTCGTGTAAAGCTTCATTTCTCTCATCTCCTAAAATTCATTTTTATAATTCCTAATTGCCTGAACTGTTGTTTCATAGACACCCTTTGCAATCACTTTACCAACGTCCGTAATGGGGCCACCATACAGCATTTCTTCCCCTTTTTGAGTCGCTGCAATTAACAAACTATCTGTAGCAGTACCTGTCGCAATAGTCCCACTCCGCTCATCACGAATATTTTCTGATTGCAACGCCTTGGTTTTTGCCTCAGTTGCTGTCATCAATGCCTGAAAAAATGCCTCTTCGGATAAACAACCATTAATAATAACCCATGTATTAATAGTACCAATATATGGCTCATCTTGTCTTTCGTGAACACGAGAGACATCAACTGCATTGCCTACGCCAGCTGTTACAGCTACGATTATACTGCCAAAAGGTGCTGAAAATTCATTAATTGCCACTAGAGCTGTTGGCACTGCTGTTAACATCACAACAGTATTTGTAGGAGAAAAATTCTCCCTTTGCAAAAATTCACTAACTTCTCTTTTTACATCACTGATGACATAATCACCAGGAACTGAACGATTTAATAAGCAATTATGCCAACCAATACCCGGGTTATGAACGGCAGAGGATACGGTCTTCAAAGGAAGCTCTGATGTAAGTTGAATATAGTGTTCCGTTATCATAAAATGCTCTTTTTTAATGACAGCTCGCTGTTGGTAGTCAGTTGCTGCAGGCATCATTGTAATTTGCGGTTTTGGTATTTCAGGGTGTGCATATGTAGTCACCCGTGCTTGATAAACTTCTTCAATTTGGGAGGCAATTAATACTTCATGTGGTGCCCCAAGTGCTCTCACTTGCCCACTCTCCATGAGTAACAATTCATCGCAATAAAGCGAGGCTAGATTCATATCGTGTAGTACCATAACAACCGTTAAACCACATTCCATCGCTTCCTTCCGAACCATGTCTAAAATTTGACGTTGGTGTGCAATGTCTAAATGATTAGTTGGCTCATCCAGTAATAGAATTTCTGCTGTTTGAGCTAAGGCCTGTGCTACAAACACTCTTTGTTGTTCACCGCCAGATAAAAATTCCATAGGCGTATGCTCATATCGCTTTACACCTGTTTGAAGCATGGCATGTTGAACAGCCTGCTCATCTTGTGCAGACCAACTTGAGAAAAAGCCTGTTTGATGCGGGTAGCGCCCTAGTGAAACTGCCTCTCTCACACTATTCGAGAAAGCATTTGCATGAAGCTGTGGTAATACAGCCATCTTTTTCGCCAAAGCACGAGCATTATAAGAAAGAATATTTTGTCCATCAATCGAAATAGTTCCAGCAGTAGCTGGTAAAATACCACTCATTACTTTTAATAATGTGGATTTCCCGCTACCATTCGGCCCTAGAATACCAAGAATTTTCCCTTTTTCAACAGTAAAACTAATGTCCTTGACGATTGGTACATCTTCATAGCCACCTGATAGATATTCAACAACAATCATGCCCGTACCCCCTTGCTTCTTCGCTGCTTATAAAAAATAAAGGAGAAAACTGGTGCTCCAATAAAAGCCGTAATAACACCAATTGGTAGCTCTCTTGGCACAATGATTGTCCGTGCTACTAAGTCGCAAATAATGAGTAATGTTGCACCATTGAAAAAAGATAATGGTAATAAGTGGCGATGATCAGAACCCCAAATCATCCTTGTCATATGCGGCACCACTAATCCTACAAAGCCAATTGTGCCAGAAACCGCTACAGCTGCTCCGGTTAGCATGGAGCCACCTGCTAATATCAAATATTTACTACGCTTCACATTAACACCTAAATGTTTTGCTCGCTCTTCACCATACAACAAAACATTTAGCTCTCGTCTTTGCGTCCATAGCATAATTGAACCTACAATAACAAATGGAATGATCATTTGGACATATGGCCAACCACGCATCGATACAGAACCAAGTAACCACCCTATTACCTGACGTAATTCTTCACCAGATAAAGCAATCATTAATGAAATAAGGGAACCTAAAAATGAACTAAAAATAACACCTGTTAATATCAATGTTTCCATTTTCAATGAACGGTCTACGAGTCTAGCAAAGCTCATGACAACTACCATCGTGATGATAGCACCGATCATACTGAAGGTTGGTAGAGCATACAAACCGACGACAGGGATAGAAATACTGAAAAAGATTGTTATAACAGCACCAACAGAAGCCCCTGATGAAACCCCTAGTGTGTATGGATCTGCTAATGGGTTTTTTAATAAACCTTGGAATGCGGCTCCAGCAATAGCTAGAGATGCCCCCACTAGTCCTGCTAACAACACGCGAGGCAAGCGAATTTTCCAAAGGATATTGGCGGCTGTTTCATCAGCCGCCTTATTCCACAATACTTCTAATGGAATATGAACTGAGCCTATCGCTACGCCACACCAGATGCTAATAAGAAGAAGCGTACATGTTAGTGCATAGGCTAGTGCTATTTTTTTCACTTAAATACCTCAGGATAGATCGCTTTTGCTAATTCTTCTAGACCTTCTGCTAAACGTGGTCCTTGACGACTCGTTGTACTTTCATCTACCTGTACAATCGCATTATTTTTTACGGCATTAATAGTATCAAAGCCCGCACGTTTTGGTATTTTCGTTAAAATATCTGGTACATAATGATATGTCACCACAATGACATCTGGATTTTTTGCGATAATTTGTTCTGCATCAATTTTATACCAATTATCACCATCTACAGCTACATTCTCTGCATTGATCATTTCAAGCATTGCGTTCATAAATGTGCCATTGCCAGCTGTATAAATATCTGGCTCATCCGATGCTTCGACTAACACTTTTTTTGGTTCAACATCCTTGACTTTAGTCAAAACTTCTTCTACTTTGGCCTTCATATTAGCAACAATTTTTTCAGCCTCTGGTAATTTCCCTGTAGCACGACCAAGTTGCTCAATTGTCGTATATGTTTCATTAAAGTCTTGTGCATTTCTTACTACAAACACTTTCAAACCTGCTGATTCAAGCTGTGCAATAGCCTCTTCTGATAGAGACATGCTAGATTCGTGTGAAAAAACGATATCTGGTTTTAAGGCAATAATTTTTTCAATATCGTATTCCATTCCGCCAACCTTATCTTTCTCAGTTGCCTCTGGTGGATAATCGTCGTTGTCAGTAACACCAACTATTTCATCATTTAAACCAAGTCCAAAAAGGATTTCAGTGTTACTTGGAATAAGTGAAACAATTTTCTCAGGAGGTGCTTCAAGAGTAATGTCCTTGCCAAGGGCATCTGTTATAGTCATTGGGAATGTTGCTTCATCCTGTGCTGTTTCTTGCTGTGTTTGCTGCTCAGTAGCTGGCTTGCTAGCTTCTTGTCCACAAGCAGCTAGCAAGCCTACTGCTAAAAATGCTGATAATCCTATTTTCCAAAATTTCTTCATGTGAATCCTCCTTCGTTGATCCGTGCGACATTTCACTTTATTCTGCATCAAAATAAAACCCCTCATCTGAATGATGAGGGGGCAAAATCGCACCAAAAAAACTGATACAAAATCCACCACCCTATCCTCGTAGGTTGTCATGTCTGTTATAAAGGCAGGTCTCCTGGCTTGTGCTCCTTGCGATTTTTCAAGCCTTCCCGAAATCTTCAGTGGCATCATTTGAAAAAAACTCACACTTACAGTGGCGGGACCGCATCGGAATTACACCGATTTCCCTTTTCACTTTACTTAAGTAAAGAACCTTTACAATATTCAGTTGATTTCATTATACATGAAAATGAAAGAAGTCGCCTCCATTCAAGACGACTCCCAAGCTATTATACAATTTCAGAAAAATATTGAACTGTCTTCATTCGAGCACCCATTTCTCTTAATGACCACGTCTGCTCTAAATAAACGTCCGCTAGTTTTTCATATTTCCCACCAAATTTATGTGCCCATTCAACTGCTACGACACTTTCATAAAGATGAGCCATTTTTTTCGCCATATCTTTTGCTTCAAATGTTTTCGTTGCCGCGTCTAAAGCGCTAAAAATTTGTAGTTTCACAGCCATATTCGCCAATTGTTCTTTAACGATTTGTACTAACGAGCTGTTAGCTAATTTTTCTAAGCGTTCCTCCATCTCCTGTACAAACAGTTCATGTGCATGAAACTTATCTACTAACCGAATGAGTTCTAAGGCCAAAATATTAGCCGTCCCCTCCCACACCGTCAACACTTGTGCGTCTCTTAATAAGCGGGGCGTTACAAAGTCTTCGATATAGCCATTACCTCCGTGTAATTCAATTGCCTCACTAGCATAATGAACGGCTTGCTCTGCTGTTTCCTTTTTCATAATGGCAATATATAAACGATTCATAATAAGGTCTTGCTGTGTTCCCTGTCCACTCGTCACTTTATCGTATAATTGAATAAGATCAAAAACTGTCGCTACTTCCACATGCAACTTAGCCGCAAATTTACCTAAAGTATCCTGAACCATAGGGTATTGTGTTAAAGGCTTGCCAAATGCATAACGATTGGTTACGTAATGTTTTGCCTCTAAAAAGCCACGACGCATAATGCCAATTGAAGCTACTGCATTACAAATTCTTGAGAGATTTAGTGCTTCTAGCATGTAATAAATCCCTTTATTTTGCTCCCCTACAACATAGGCAAGTGCACCATCAAATTCTACCTCACCTGAAGGAACTGCTCGAACGCCTAACTTATCTTTCAGTCGGCGAATACGAAGATGATTGGCTGTTCCATCTTCTTTGTGCCAAGGAACTGCAAACAACGTTAAGCCTTTGGAACCTGCTGGCGCATCTTCTAGTCGTGCCAACACCATCGCTACTCCACACATGCCCGCATTAGATGCGAAGTATTTTTCACCATATAGGCGATACGCAGCGCCATCCTTTCTCGCCTCCACAACATTCGCGCCAACGTCTGAGCCTCCTTGACGTTCTGTTAAAAATGTCGCACCTTCATATAACTCTGTGTCACCTGTTGCACAAACATGAGGTAAGAAACGCTGCTTCACCTCTTCATCCGCATAATGATCTAATAGGTAGGCAGTAGCCATCGTCAATGTCACGGGACAATAAAAACCAGGCTCTGCATGAGACAATAAGTAACCTTGCGCAAAGCTATAAACATAATTCCCCTTGTGACCTAGCTGTGGAATATCCTTGTGCACATAGCCGACAATACCCGTATTATATGTCTCTTCAATCGTTTTCTTATAGCCATCATTGACCCAAACCTCTGATATCTCTTCACCATAGGCATCATACCTTTGAAGGCGAGGCTCCCCCTGCCGATCTGTATACTTTGCCCTCACATCAATGTCACCTGCACATAGCTCTCCAAAATCTGTTAACTCTCGATGGGCATAGGACAAAAACTCTTTATCTAACATCATTTCTAATATTTTTTGAAGCGTTTCATCCTCTGTATAAAAGTTCGTAGTACGCATTTCTTCTTGTTGTAATACTTTCATGCTATCTCACCTCTTGCCCCTTCAAAGATTGTTTTAATATTTTACCTGATGCATTGCGTGGTAGCGCTTCCACTTTTTCGAAAATACGTGGTATTTTAAACTTTGCCAGATGTTCCTCTAAATAAGCTTTCAGCGCTTCCTCATCAATGTCTTGTTTAGCGGAATATACTGCCTTTACAGTTTCCCCCCATTGTGGATGGGGTACACCAATCACAGCAACCTCGAATATCCCTTCAAAGCCTAATAAGCAATCTTCAATTTCTTTCGGATAAATGTTGACACCACCCGAAATAATGACATCCTTTTTACGATCAACAATCCAAATAAAACCATCTTCATCCTTACGAGCTAAATCTCCTGTTTTTAACCAACCGTCAATGAAGGCCGCATTCGTTGCCACTTCATCCTTATAGTAGCCAAGCATATTGCCCTCACCTAACAAAACAATTTCTCCTACTTCGCCAACATTTACATCTTCTCCGTTGTCATTCACAATACGCAACTCTGTACCAAGCGGCGCCCGCTGCCCTATACTTCCAGCCTTTGTTTCATGCTCCTTGCCAAATAATAATGAACCACTTGGTCCCGCCTCTGTTAATCCATATACACAAGTTAAATTATTTGTTCGGAATGCCTGCTGAATGAAATGAACTTCATTTTGGGATAATGGCGCCCCACCATACACCCACCATTTCATTGAAGACAAATCAGCCGATTGTAATCTTGGCATCTGTGCCGTTAATAAATAAGCAACAGGTGCACCAAAGAAATGCGTGGTTTTCTCCTGTTCAATGGCATCAATGAATAAATCAGGTGTAAAAGTTGGTATTAACACATTTGTTGAGCCTACCAATACGCCTGCCATTAAAAATAAATGCAATGGCGCCGAGTGTGTTAATGGCATCATGAGCAAAATACGGCTCTCAGGCTTTACCTCCATTTCAACAGCAATCATTTGTGCCACTGTTAAAATATTACGATAGCTAAATAACACACCCTTTGGTTTGCCTGTTGTACCAGATGTATACAAAATCGTGGAAGGGTCATCTTCATGCAGCTGGCAATCAATCAGTTGTGTACTAGCATTTTGAAGCATTGTTTCATATTGAAGCCAACCCACTTTTTCTTGACCTGTTTTAATTTTTACCGGGATCACAGCTAGCTGTTCAACTGCGGCAAAAATAGCCTCATGAACAACAATTGCCTTCGCTTCTGCATGCTGCGCCACATATTCTACTTCCTGCAATGTAAATTTCGCATTGACTGGCACAACAATCGCTCCGATACGCTGAATAGCAAAGTAACTGACAACAAACTCTAAAACGTTTGGCATGAAGATGATTACCTTATCACCCTGCCTTACTCCCTGCTCTAGCAAAGCATGACTGAAACGTGTCACCTGCTCATCTAAATCTTGATAGGTAACGCTTCTGCCATGACAAATAACGGCTTCATTTTTCGGATACTTACGGGCATTACGTGCTAATAAATTGGAACTATTCATCGTGCATCTCTCCCTTTAAAGTCGCTAATTTTTCACTAAACATGCCATGCATTTGTTGTAATTCATGTTTCATCTGCGTCAGCTCAGCTATTTTACTCTCAATCTCTTGAATTTTTTGTTCTCCGTATTCAACCGTTCGTTCTAATTGCTGAATTCCCGAGCGATCAAAATCAAATAGTAAAACCATCTCTTTGATTTCCTCCAGAGAAAATCCATAACGCTTGCCTCTGAAAATAAGCTTGAGCTTCGCCAATTCTTTTTTGGAAAAGGTTCGTTGATTGGTAGATGAGCGATGAGGACAAAGAAGCCCAAGTTCCTCATAATAACGAATTGTCCGTGTAGATACATTAAACTCCTTTGCTACCTCCTGAATCGTCTTCAAAGCCATCTCCCCCTTTCCTAATTGGCAACAGTATACCATTGACGTTAACGTAAACTTCAACAAAATTTTCGAAATTAACAGAAAAATAAAGTTTGAAACAGCTAATATTCCACGGTCTATCCGTTTCTCGAGTCTTTCTATCCGTCACTTTTACGGTTATATCCGCCACTTGTAGAACTTTATCGTTCACTTTCAGCCTTCTATCCATTAAAAAAGCCCCTAACACATTTCATGTTAGGCGCTTAAAAAGGTATTACATTTTTTCCGGTGCAGATACACCAATTAAACGTAGTGCATTCGCAATTGTTGTGCGGACAGCCGTAATTAACGCTAAACGAGCCTCTGTTAACTCTTTGTTTGAAGCATCTAAAACTTTTTCTGCATTATAGAAACTATGGAATGCAGCTGCTGTTTCTTGAATATAGTTTGCGATACGGTGTGGTGTACGGTGTTTCGCTGCTTCCGCTACCACTCTCGGGAAATCGCCAATCTTTTTCAATAAATCAATTTCTTTTTCTGCTGTTAACAGATTGAGATGTTCTGTTGTAGCAGCAAAGCCTTGTTCATTTGCTGAACGTAAAATAGACGAAATACGTGCATGCGCATATTGTGCATAGTACACAGGGTTTTCATTCGATTGTGAGACAGCAAGGTCAAGATCAAAGTCCATATGAGAATCGCCCGCTGTTTTGACAAAGAAGTAACGAACTGCATCAAGGCCAACCTCTTCTACAAGCTCACGCATTGTTACTGCGTTCCCTGTACGTTTAGACATTTTGAATTTTTCACCGTTTTTATAAAGCTGAACCATTTGAATAACTTCCACTTCTAACGTATCGCGATCATAGCCAAGTGCTTGAATCGCTGCTTTCATACGTGGAATATAACCGTGATGGTCAGCACCCCAAATATTGATTAATTTATCGAAGCCACGGACAATTTTGTCTTCGTGGTAAGCAATATCTGGCGTTAAATATGTGAATGACCCATCATTTTTAATTAACACACGATCTTTATCATCACCAAATGTTGTAGAGCGGAACCAAGTGGCACCATCCTCTTCAAACACATGACCATTGGCTTTTAATTTATCTAATGCTACTTCGATTTTACCGTTTTCATATAGAGATGTTTCAGAATACCAGACATCAAAATTCACACGGAAGTTTGCTAGGTCTGTTTTTAATTTATCCAATTCTAAAGCTAAACCATGCTGACGGAAGAAGGCAAAACGATCTTCATCTGATTTTGCTAGAATAGCTTCACCATGCTCGTCTGCTAATTTACCTGCAATATCAATGATATCTTGCCCATGATAGCCATCTTCTGGCACCTCAGCTTCCATTCCTAATGCTTGTTTATAGCGAGCTTCTAATGAGTAAGCTAAGTTATTAATTTGATTACCTGCATCATTAATATAATATTCACGAGAGACACTGTAACCAGCCATATCTAACACATTACATAAGGAATCTCCAACAGAAGCTCCACGAGCATGACCTAAATGAAGGTCTCCAGTAGGGTTTGCTGAAACGAACTCCACTTGAATCTTTTCTCCTGCACCAGCATTTGAACGACCGTAGTCAGTACCTTGCTCAAGAGCTTGCGTAATTACCCCAGTTAGGAAATCTTTACGTACTGTGATATTCATGAAGCCAGGACCAGCAATGTCGATTTTTTCAATATCTGTACCTGCTGTCTCCAGGTTTTCTAAAATAGCTTCCGCAATAGCACGAGGTGGCTTTTTAGCTAACTTCGTTAATTGCATCGCAATGTTTGTTGCATAGTCACCATTTGCTTTATCCTTTGGTGTTTCCAGGTGAATCGATAATTCTGTGCCAGCCTCAACTAAGCCTGCTTTTTCAACAGCCTGCACTATCGCTGCTTTAATAGCCTGTTGTACTTGTTCTACTGCGTTCATTATTGTACCTCCGTAAATGTAATATCTAATGTATAGTTGCCAACGGATTGCCCACCCATTAGTAAATCGTACTGTACATGGAAATCTCCGCTTATTGCCTGTTTTGTAAACGTCATTTTTTTGTGTCAATAACGAGTGGCATGGAACCCAACTCACTTTCATAATGCCCTTTTTGTTGTTCAATTATGTTCAGTGGTAGTCGCATACTAACCGCTCCCGCACGCATAATCAATGCCTTTTCATGACCTAACTTCATCGTTGTGCGGATGATTTTATCCTCCTGCACCTCATCATATTTCAAATACAGGCTTCCTGCTTTTTCAAGTAGCTGCCCTTTGAGCCACATTTCATAACTTTCGGACTCTCCATCACTTGGACGAATGGTAGAAATGAGCTTAATGTTCACTTGCGATCTTACTTCGTTCGCCATAACGGATGCCCCTTTTTAGTCTTTTACTATAACCTTTTTATTATATATTAGGAATGATGCAATATACAACATGCAAGTGCTTTGAAGTCTGATAAATCAACGATTATGATATTATTCTCCGTTATCTCAACAATGCAAGATAACGCATAGTAAAGCATGGTTTTGGGGCTAAGTGGGGCTAGTTTGAGGCTAATAGTATACGGCGTGCGTGTGTACAGGAATGGGTGAACACTTTTTTTGTGTTACTGAATATGCTACAATAATAAACATTTATTCTTAAGAGTGAATTTGTTATAATTTAATCTCAAATGGACATAATCTGTTTTATAGAAGTGAAATTTTTTATAAATAATCTTAATGGAGGGGATTTTTATGGCTGTACAAGGTATTAGCAAATTACCTATCAGTATAAAACAACATGAAGCTGCCCAACTATTCATGAAATTAGCTAACATTTCCTCAGAAATAGGTAGGCTTGATGAAAAATTCAAAAGATCAATTTTAAAAAGTGATTTAATTAATACACTCGCATTAAATGAGTCAGTTCAATCAACACGTATTGAAGGAACACAAGTTACTTTCACTGATATGGTTGAACAAAGCCATAAATCTGACAAAAAATGGGAACATACTGAAGTAAGGAATTATCAACGTGCTTTAATAATAGGGCAAGAAAGAATTCGTAACGGGTATCCTGTGTCAACTCGCTTAGTTTTAGAATTGCATAGTATTTTGATGGAGGGTGCTCGTGGTACAAACATATCGCGTGGAGAATTCCGTAAAGTTCCAAACTGGATTGGGCCTACTGATAAACTAGAGGATGCTGTTTATATTCCAATACCTGCTAACGAGATTCAAAATTATTTAGAAAACTGGGAAACGTTTGCAAACAAACATCCGTATGATGAAAAAATGGGTATTGAACATTTAAATAAAAGTGAATTTATATTAGATGAGGATAGCCATCCTTTATTAAAAGTAGCTATATTACATGCCCAATTTGAGTCCATTCATCCATTTTTAGATGGTAATGGTCGATTAGGTAGAATTTTAATCGCTCTTTATATGATGCAATCCAAACAAATTTCTAGCCCTATTTTCTTTGTGAGTGAAGAACTAGAAAAGCAACGCGCTCGATATTATCATCTATTAAATGGAACTCGAGGGAAAAATCCGACTTGGTTCAACTGGCTTGATTTCTTTTTAGACGCCTCCAAAAGAATGGCTGACAAATTAAACAAGTTACTAGATCAAGCTGAAGAGGTGGCATTAAAAGGTCTTCAAATTTGTGAACATCACATGCAAAAACAAGTTTATCTCTTCACTTTTAGATATCCTAATATTACAGCGGTTCAAGTGGCTGAGCAATTTAAAATAGCTAACTCCACTGCTCGAAATATTTTAAATGTTTTAGATGAAAAGGGATTGATTTTTAAAGATCGTTCTCAAAAACGCAATATTGAATACTTTAACTATGATGTATTAGATTTAGTAAATCACAGTCATTAAATTATACTTCTAGTATTTAAATTACATGTATATTTATACTAAGAACAACATGTATGTTGTTCTATCCATAAGAAAAAACATCTACGTAATGTGGCACCTGCCGTAGTGAGTACTATCCGCTCACATTTGATTTTTCCATCGTAAATTTTGTTTTACTCAATTTTGAGCAGGTTTGCGTACTTTTATGCAAGCCTGCTCGTTGTTAAGAGATAATTAATTTGCAATGTTTTCATTAGTCGATGTTGGCGCATCGGCTTTTTTATTTTTGTTCACTTTTTATTACCATTTTATATAATTCTTCAGCATGAATATTTAGGGTTTTAATATCATTCGACATTTCTTTAAAGAGCGGATGGAATCCCATATCAATTAAACGTACTGTATCTCGTATTTCATCAATCGCAATACAAGCCATTCCTCTGTCTTTATCCCAACCTTTGTGAACTATATCGTCAAGTCTTTCTATCAATCGTGCCACAGCACCCTGGACAACTTCTAATTGAATCATTTGTGCTGATAAGTTATAGGCATTGTGACTATTTTCATGTACTAATGATTTTACCTTCGCTGCTACTTGTTCCATTCTGATACCTTCTTTCACTGTTTATTTGTTTGCTACTGCATGTAGTAGTAATTGTTTGTTGTGTTCTGACATGACACACCATTCTTTAGCGGTTACTTTCATGTGTCCTCACTTCCTTCATATTAAAATACTATTAGTTGGTCCATCGCGTTCAGTTAGCCAGTTGTAGAAAGGCACTGGACGCTCATTTACGTGTTTTTGAACTATTGTTGATGTATGCCTATCTCTACGTTGTAACGCCTTCTTATGAGCCCCTACGAATATGGCACGTAATGATTTAGTAACCGTCAGCACTCCTTCTTTAATATCATTGGCCATTTTAAAAATGATGTTTTTGGTCAATATGAATTCCTGAATATTACTTACATTAGATGCTAGCACCACTTTATGCAGATCATCCTTGAAGTTATCTGAGATAGGTAAAGAATGCATAAAATCAAAGAGTATTTGTTGATACTCATTCATGAACTCTTTACATGCTTCTCTATTAGCCTGAGCCTGGTTATATCCTTCATCTAATGGAGCTACCTCAAAATGCTCAAAATGGCTTTCGCATATTTCAGATTGGTTTGGCAAAATAATATAGATGTTTGCTCCTCTACCTCCCTTTTCTTTAGTTGTTGTTTGTTTTTTGATAATCCCTAGTGATTCCAGTTTTGAAATAGCACGATAAACCGTCTTTGTACTGATCTCTAAGCTGTCAGCAATTGTGGAAGCTTTTAAATGACAAGCCCCAGGATAATTAAGAGCATGTGAAGCGAGTTTATAAACAATGGCATGCTCTGATTCAGTTAGGTCATAGTAATGTTGCTGGATATGCTGTTCAACGTGCTGATCCATTTCTTGTACTGAATTGAATGTTTCATATTGTGATAAATATTCAAACGCTGCCATTGTTCTCACCTCACTTTCTAATCACGAACTTTAACGAATTTAAAGTATAAATATTGTTCGTATTTACTTAAATGCTTGTTTTAATTTCTTCCTCATATGCTCTACTTCCACATCGGTTAATAACTTGTGATACTTCATGATGCGCGCTAATCGTCTTGTATGTTTTCGAGCATCAGTTACCATATCCAGTTGAATCATTTTATTGTGGATGTACTCATTGCGTTGTGAGATGGTTTTCAATGCTTGTTTACACATGATTCCTTCCCCCTTTCCGTTACTGCAGCATGTCGGCTATTTCTTGTACATTCACCGACTAACCTTTGATGGTTAAATCCACACTGCTTTTTTATCACGTTTAACTCTACAAGGTTAATATATCACCTCGAAAAGTTAATGTAAAGTTATTTTTTAACCTTACAAGGTCACTTTTTTATATTTTTTAAAACTATTTATCATCAAAAGTGTTATAATTAACCTTAGAAAGGGGTTTATAAATGGTTATTAAATCAAATTTAAGAATTTTAATGGCTGAACATCGTATTGATGGAATTTCAGAATTAATGGAGAAGTCGGGACTTAGTAGAAATGCTATTAATCGGTTATACAAGGGAACTGATGAAGAAATGAAGTCAACAAACTTAAAAACGCTTATCACACTATGCGAGGTTTTTGATTGTAAGCTATCTGATCTATTGGAATTCACCCCTGATTAAAAAGAGTAAACAAAAAAACACTCTCGGCTTTAGCAGCTGAAAGTGTTTTTATTTTGTTTTAAATTTATTATGCACAGGAATTTAAGAAATGTTATTTTTATCAAAACGTTTTTTTACCTATCAATTCTTTTGTATAATCAATTAAATTATCATAATGAAATATTCTAGCAAGTGATTCATTTCTTCTCACTTCATATGTTTTCCGTGGATTTACCTCATAGTGTTTTCTTCTACCAGCTATTACAACATAATGCCTTCTACCCTCATCATTCTCTAAAAACTCCTCTGGTAATGCTACTCCAGGCTTAGTAGCTCTTCTAAACTCATTTGACAAATAACTAAAATTTCTATTCAAAGCACTTTTCCAATCTCTAACTTGATTTAACCCTTTTCTGTATGATTCTGCATAATGACAGTTAGCCATAAAGGAAGGGTTTGAAGGATCTTCTAACTCTATAAAAACAAACTCATATCCTCCTGATCCTTTACCAACCAGTAAATAATCTACTACATGTCCGCCAATATTAAATTCTTTGAAAAGAAATGCTCCATGATGGCCAAAGTTATAAAATTTGAAAAGAGAGGCGATTAACAGATAATATTCGTTGTTGTTGATGAAGTTTAACATTTCCCTCTCTCCAGGATTTGAACTTAATAATACCTCGTACTCATTGCAAATATCGTTTATTTTTCCGATATCGCCTAATTCCACTATATCTAAATAGTTATTAGGAAAAAGATGTTTATAATGTCGTGCTGCTTTAGGATACTCTCTAAATTTATTGGATCTACGAAACCTACCTTTATTTTCTGTTTTTTTAACTTCCTCATATAAATTCATCTCTTCTTCACTTAGAACTGTATAATCCTTATTCTTATATAGTTTCAAAAAGAACACCTCTTTCAATGTTTAGTTCTAATTATTATTTTCACTTTTATCATACTTTGAATAAAAAGCCACACCTAGTTAGATGTGACTCAAATACTTGTTAGTTATCAAAAGTGTCTTGTGTTGGAAAATCTTCATGTCCAGCATACATTGCATAACCTGCGTAGTTAGCATATCTAGCATAACCTGCCCTTTTTGCATAAGGACTAAATCCTGAACGTTTTATTCTTTTCTTACTCTTATGGATAATCAATCTGTTATTACTCATAATCTCACCTAAGTAATGACCATTTCTATCATATACTTCTGTTCCATAAAATCTGCCGACATGTTTACCTTTGTATGTCCATAAGTCCGAGCCATCTTTATAACCGAAAAATTTACCTTTCCATGTCCATAACCATTCCATACCAACACCTCCTGTCCACACTAATCATAAACTGGAAATCATTAACTGTGTAATAGGATTTTGACAAAATAAAAAGCAACCACATTTCTGCAGCTGCTTGATTATATATATTAATTATTAAGAGCATGTTTTAAAAGATTAAAAGAATAAATGATTAAGATTCAAAATTCATCGATTTACGCTTACTTCCCCAATGGATTTCAGCATTCCAACGATAGGACATTACGGTGGGACAAAATAGCATAATAACTATTTAAACCACCTATCACGGAGTAGTCTTTTAAATTATTTACTGGTGAAGTATTCTTTCGCTCTTTTAAAATCTAATACTTCTCTTTCGTTTAATCGATTAAGTAACCAACGGAATTTTTGTAGTACACTATCCCTATGTTTTTGTTCCTTAACATTCCATTGTTCAATTTCTTGAATAATTTCTACTAAGTTTTTTTTCAAGTCATTAATAACCCCATTTTTTTGTTCGTATGGTGTTTTGACAAGATATTGAAACGGATTTGCGTAAAGTTCATTGTTTTCATCAATCGTGAAATTCAGAAATACCATTTCCTCGCTCTCTTTAACATCTAACTTATCGACTATACTTTTATCAATAATAATTCTAGGATATACAGCATCCTTCTCTAACCCTGCTGCAGTATTTAAAGCAGGGCCAAAAATAATATTTTCCTTCTCATTATAATAAATATCTCCAAGTACAGCAGCTCCTCTAATAGCTACTTTATGGTTAAGTAATAAATTTAATTGAACTCGGTTTATAGCACCTAGAATATTATTAATATAGTTAGTAAAACTAATATCCTTATCATTACTTTCAGACTCAAATATTAGAATGATACTATCTGAAAAATTTATTAGTTGGAAATCATAGGATTGCCCTTTTGAATAATGATAAACATCATTCAATATTGATTTTACTTTGTCTGGCGTTTCTAAATTATTGTCAATTAAGTTTTTAAAACCTAATAAATCGAAAAATACAAGAATTTTTTTACTGTATTTCACTTCTTTTTCATGAATATTACTTATTTTAACCACTCCAGACATAGTATTTTTTACACAATAAAGATCTCACCTAGTTAGATGTGACTATTATATATTTTCATTTCCAAGGATTAACTTCTGAGTATTTTACTTTTTCTAAATCTACTACATATTGTTGGTTATTATCCTGTGTGAATGTAACAACATTTCTTTTAGATAATTTTGTTAATAAGTCTACCTGACTAGGTGCGTTAACTTTTACAACTAAACTTGTGCCATCCGTAAAGAACAATTCAACTTTATACCACTGTTCCAACCTTTCACCTCCTATCAACCTAATCATAAGTTAAAGGGAAACATTTGTCACATAATGACATATAATAAAATATTTTCTCGAATAGAGTGGTCATGCCCAAAAGAAAAAACACCTATCGAAGTAAGTGTTTTGACAAAGAGTATTTATTCCCACCAGTCTTTTTGTTATCTCTTAAAACTCAACAACAGCTTTCTCTACAATTGAATTAGGATGAACCTGAATTAAATGATAATGACCCTGACCATCATTTAGCCCAAGATAGGTTTGCGTAATATTTCTTAATTGTATAACAGTGTCAATACAGCATTTTTTTAATTTTTTGCCACTATTGCAATAACAAAGTTCGTTTCGATTTATCTCTTTATAATGCGTTGCCCAATCGTTCTTACAAAGAATTCTCCATAATTCCTTTATATCATCAGTGAAAAAAACTTCCTTTTTTAAAGTGGCGCCCATTTTTCTTCCATTACTAAACCCTGCAATCATAGTAATAGGTGATTGGTATTCAAATTGTTTTAAAACTCTTTCTAGTGGTTCTTTATTTAAAGCTACTGTTTTTTTGTATGAATTATTTATTATAGTCTTATTTACTAAATCTGTTTGTTGTTTGGTTAAAATATTCACATCATTATTCATCAATTCAAATGGTAATTTCCCATCATAATACATTAAATAATATTCTGAGGAAATAGGTATTAATATCACAATATCTTTTAACCCTATATGACGATTAGAAATATTAGTAAATCTCCCTTTTATAGAGAGAGAAGCAGTACATAAATATTGATCACTTAAAAGAAATTCTCTTTCAGAACTTTTTATAATTGCAAACTTATAAAAAGTTGATATTGTTTTGCTAAGATTACTTAAATACTTAGAATCTGAAATTTTCCTTAACAAATAAGGTATCCGATCTTCCTTCTTTTCTAATTGAAATTGATATTCGTGGAGAAGCGCACCACTCTTATAATAAAATAAAATGAAATTTTTCATTTGTTCCGTTGCTAGATCACGTATTTCATCTATATTAATTTTTTCATCTTCATAAAGGTCTATTTTTTTCTTCAAATCATTTATTGCTATGCCCATTTCAGTCTCATATTTACCAAAATAATTTTCTAATGTGTTAGTTTCTAAACGTGGATGCTCATATGTATAACTTTCTGACATTGAATTTCTACAACTGGTTGGTATTATTTTCGAACTTTCTAGCAGAGCCTCAAATATTCTTTCTTTTTCATTAGCAAATTCTCTAATTACACATTGAGATACGTAATGCTGATTTCTTGTAATTGAACCCATAATTTTTAGTCCTTTCCCTTTTTTACATACAAGTATATAGCTTCCTCCATTAAATTCCCATCAAAGGAAACCATTCTCTTTTTGTATTGAATTATAAAACCTTATCATACTCATTGAGCCAGTTCTAAAAAGGCACAGGACGCTCTCTATGTACCTTATCCTCCACAGAGATAATGAATTTAATAGACTTCATGTTAGAACGCTCTACAGCCTTGCTATATGCCCTTCAAATACGGCTCTTAATGTACTAGAGACTGTTTGTTCTTTAGATTTCTAAAATGGTAGAAATTTTTGTACTACATAAGCAATATAAAAAGCCTACTTATTAAGTAAGCTTTAGAAAGAATATATATTAAATACAAGCTAAGCAAGTACTTGTGCCAAAGCAGGGAGTAACGGTGAAAACACTGACATATGATTTGCTGCAGATTCCATGAAACTTTTATATTTATCAATAAAAGATGGAGTTCCTCTTGTTTCTTCCATACTATTTACTAAATCTAAAAGAATTATCGAATCACTTTCTGAAGAAATATTTTCATTAATAACTGACCTTAATTCATCAAATATATTATCCTTATTTATGTTAACAATATTTGATGAATTATCTGTAGACCCTATATTTACACGTGAGTTAGCTCCATAAAAGTGATTTGTTATACTTGAAGCCCATTCTTTATACTGCATGGACGATTCTTTTTGTACATCACACTGGTAATGGGCATCAAAAGAATCAAATTCCTCATAAAACCCTCTGTCTACTACTATGTAACTTTCTTCCAATCCATTAGAAAGGCTTCGAACTAAACGATCACCTTCTTCAATTGGTAATTTACTATCAAAGATAAAGATTTTGTTCTTTTGTACATCGGCTTTAATGTTAGGATATATTTCACCATTTTGTTTCTTTAATATTACAATATCTCTTGCCATTTGTTCAAAAAAATCCATGATATACATCGCCATCCTTTTTTTATTTTCGGTAGTAACAAGGTGGAATCTATTACAAATTTTATACTAACTATACGCATTAATATATACTTAACAAATAATTCTTAACGAACTATTCTTCAATCATATCCATTTGAATTAGATGCTTACACTTTGGACATTGGCAAGAAAGCTTATAGTTTTTTTTAGTTGGTTTAAATTCATCTATCAGTGTATTAACAACTCCAGGAAAAGAAAGAATAATTGCTGTAATAGAAATAAAATTTAATGAATCAATATTCCCTTTATAAAATCCGATAATCAAATATACTAAAGAATAAAAGAAGAACCCCATTAAGAATATCCCTAAAAAAATTACACTAACCCGTGTATACGTTTTTTTGATTTTCTCTCTCATCTTTGCATCCCCCTTTACTAAATTACGGATAAACATGAAAATGGTTTCAACGTTATAAAGAAAAAACACCTACCAAAGTAAGTGTTTTCAGATCAAATTATGAGCATTAAATATTTATTGCTTTTGCAATGTAGTCATTAGGATCCACAACTTCATTCCGGATTTCATTTAATACTCTAGATACAGAACTGTTATAACTTTTATCTACTTTATTTAAAATATATCTGGTTTTTCTATCTCCTAAAACACTTCTCATTAAAGAAGCAGCATTACCAAAGCTCCCTAATGTTTGATTGTATTCATTTATAAACTTGTTATAAGTTTCAATTAATGTTTTTGCAGCTATTTCAAATTCATTCATTTTTTGATGTGTAGTAAGTGTAACTTCCTCAAGATCATTTATTAAATCATTTTCCTCTTCCATAGTTATTTCTAAATACATTGATTCACGACGTTTTAGATTAGCAATAAAACGGTAGTGTTGTTGCAATTCGTCCTTTCTCTCTTGAATTTGTAGTAGTATGTCATTTCTGGCCGTTTTGGTCTCTTCTGAATAATCTAAAATATGTCTAGCATCAGCTTTTTCTAAATCGGCTTCTAAACGAGTAATTTCCCCTTCGTTGTAGTCAATTAATGCAAAAACTTCATTTTCTCGCTCCTCTAGATTCTTTTTATACTGTGCTAATTTCTCTAAAACTGGAGATTCAATATTTACTGTCATGTTCAAATTCCGCCTTTCAATTTTAAATATTCATATTGTTTTTGGTACAGGTCATTGTTATTACAAACTACACTTTGAAATTCTACGCACTCAACAGAGTTACCTAAATATGCAGGTATTTGTTGTATGTCGAGTAAAGAAATTTCTCGCAAATCTATTTTTCGGATGTATCGTTTTTTTTGATAATCTTTACCTTCAACCCATTTTTCTTCTATAGGAGTAAATTTAAAAGACCATCCTGATAATTGCTTATTTTTAGCTTTATTAATTACTTCATTATCAAAAATTTGTGCTTTGATTCTTAATCCTATACTGTCCTCAAAAAGTTCTATATTTCCATCATTTAAAGAACCGAGTTTCCTTTCCCAATTGTGATTTAACAAGAGATCCACATCCCTTGCTCTACGTAAAGCTTCTTCAAATGTACCTGGAGTAATAATTTCAATAAAATCCCCGTTCTTCGAATGGTTTAAAATTTTACTTCCCCTGCCAACCACATTGACATAACCTTTTAATGTAATGCTTTTTAATTTCACTTGTGTATTCATTTTCTCACCTCCTTAAAAATTTTCATTTAGGGAATTTTTTTCGAGCAAATGGGGGCAGTCGGTGTACCGTAATTTCGATATTTTTAATCCAAAACCCCGGGGGTACTCTCCAAAATAATATTTTTTAATAGAAAATAAAAAATCCAATAACATACACACCACTGTGCAGCTACTGGACTTCGAGAGTCTCTAATATTATTTAACTTTGTAATGATTGATTGCTTTACAGCGTGTGCATTGTACTTCTAAATCGCAATCACTGGTACTTACTTCATACTCTTTATTCGCTTTAAGTAATAGCTTTCCGCATTTTGTGCATCGTAGTTCTTTCATAACGTCACCTCATTATCTTTTAAGTATTGAGAGAATCACGAGTGTGTTCCTCTTTTATTTTTTCATCACGCCAATAACGTTCACCAATTAATGCTAGATTGTTTATGACAGCTTTCCTTAAGGTTTCATAATCTACCTTCTGAGACTGTTCAAAATAGCGTATAAACAGCTTTCTATCTCCCACACCAATTTGTTCACATAACTCTCTAAAACGCTTGTATTGAAGCTGTATGCGTTCTAAACGTTTCTTATAAGCTGCCTTCTCATCAATAATCATAAATGCTAGAATATCCGACCTACTCGAAAGAGATTGATCGTTATCATACATAGACACGCCATAACTAAATTCGTACAACTGAGCAAAGTGTGCTGCTTGTCTTCTCTCCAAATAGTTTGCTAGTTTGTTGGCCTGAGCATCCATCCACAATGAATACATATACTCCCTTACTTTTTGTTCTAGTTCTGAAACAAAAGTATCTGAATCACTTTCGATTGCATAAGGTGTGTCAGCTGTAATAAGTGCTAATTGTTCACCAAAAGCTTCTGAAATAATAGTTTGATTCATGCAGCACACCCTCCTTTCAACTAAATCTAACCGGATAGTTTGTTTGAATTAAATATTCAATTTTCACACCTGTATCAAGATTTAAAAACAATGAAATCTTTATCATGGCTGCATCTCTAATCTTTGTATATGTCATTGCACTTATTGGTGGATCAAACTTTAAATTGTAGACGTGATAATCTGTCAAGTATTCACTATTAGCTGACAAATATCTTGCTTCAATTAGAAAGCGTTCTGGTGTCGGTAATCTCTCAATAGCTCGTTCAATCATTTGGTGAAAGGCAACATTATCATTATCTGGATTCTCTACAGTAAATTTAGAAAGTCGATAACGTTCCAATTCATTTACAACAGCTTTACGAATTTCTACTTTCTCCATTTTTGTTAAGTGTTTTAATAGTTTCATTGGTATCATCCTCGCTCCTTACTTTTGATAACCTATATTTCACTCGCTCCAATCAAAATCATCTGGATTATTTCCGTCTTGTATCCATCGTTGGAATGCTATTTCTTTATCTCTTGGATCATAATGCAGTTTCTGGTTTGGCTGAGTTGGCTTTTTATCAGTGTTCATTTTTATAGCCAGTTCCATAAATCTCTCACGAAGCTTTTTGGCTGATAGTACATTTGTTTTCCAAAATGAATCTTCTGTTACCCAATCCATTACTTGCTTCGCTAGATGTTTATCTACTCCATCAAGCTCGATTAATTTACGCATATCATCAGCCCAAGTTTGCATATTGGACTTTTTGATTAAATAAGATATTCCAGCTTCATTTGCAACTGCAGAAACTTTCTCATGAAAGTATATTGCCATTTTGAAATAGGTGCTGTCCTCGTCATATTTTTTTTGACGAGTAGTATTTATATCTTTTATATCTTTTATATCTTTATTACATCCCTCATTTTTGAGGGTTCTCTCCATCAAATTTGAGGGTTCTCTCTCTAAATCTGAGGGTTCTCTACTTTCAGAACCGTCATTTTTGAGGGTTCTATTTTTATAGAATTTCTTTGAGTTTTTCACTTTAAAAATATTTCCATAGGGTGTTCGTTTTGTGGTTATATACCCGTATTTTTTTAAAGTTGAAATATTCCGTTCAACTTTCGCCAGACTGTAACCTAACGATTCGGACATTTCAATATTTTTAACAGGTCTACCGCCAAGAACAATGCCGATAGTTTCATCATTCTCAACAACTTCTTTTGTAACTTTAGATATTAACCACAAAAACTCCCATAAAGCAGATCCAATTTTTCCGACATGTTCTGGCTCGAGTAGACCCGTGAAAACTGGAAAAAAGAAATCATCAGACATCGTCTCCACCACCTTGTCAATGCCTATGTTGCTTAAATTGTACAGGTACTCTTTTATTCATCGTTTTCTAATTCAAGCTGCAAAAATGCTTGTGTAGCTTCCTCATGTGTTATGAACCCTTGCTTAAGGGTAAACATTACTTTATTTATTTTTAGGCTTTTTTCCGTTAAAACCGCTAGTTTGTTTCCTTGAGGATCTAGCTTCACCCTAACTTGAGCACCTTCGTAAATTGATGAACCACGATTCCATACCTGACTTGAATCGTGTTCAACAATTCTATTTAATATATCTTTAATAGTAATAGTCTTGTATTGGTCACCCTCTTTTACTTCGATAAGATCACCTTCTACTAAATCCATGTACGAAAAACGGCCATGGACTTTGTGCACTAAGGAAACAATATCAATGCCAAAATGCACAGTTATACGTCCAATTAAATATTCTTCATTCATTTTTCTCGCCACCTTTAATTTCACTCGTGTTAAAATCACTCATTCCTGTACATACGCTTCGCCCAAACATATTTTTAATTACCATTCACTTGTAATCTCACTTATTACTTCAAAAGCCTGTCTCGCTGGCCACCAACGTTTACGATTTTTCTTGACCTCAATGGCTCGCATACGAACATCACATACAAGTTCACTTTCTAAAAATCTTTGTGACATGTTCGTTAGTTCTGCCATTTTGTTTAAATCGATCCACCACAATACTTCTCTTATTTCTTCATCAAGCCGCTTTTCGATATACTGCCGAATGGCTTGCTTATCAAGATTGACCTCAATGTTTGCTGGTAACATTCACGCACTCTCCTTCATATCGCAATTAAATCATTTGGTGTACATTCAAAATACTTACAAATTAAAGTGATAGTTTTAATGTCTATTCGTGTGGTTTTTTCGTGATAAATACTAGATAAAGTATTCCTAGAAATACCTGTCGCTGCTGCTAATTGCGTTATGTTTATACGCTGGTCGGCCATTAATAAACGTAAATTATTTTTCATTCTTTCCCTCCTAACCGGTTAGCAAAATATCTATCAAAGTACAAAAACGACAACTTTATTTGTCGTTAATCCTTTTGTAAAGTCTAACAAACAGAAATTAAAATGACAAGTTTATTTACGTTCACGTTAAATAAACTTGTCATTCCGTTAGACAAATGTTACATTTTCATTTAGAAAGGTGGGTTTATCAATGATAAGAAATCGATTAGCTGCATTAATTGCAGAACGAGGGTTAAAAATCACACGTGTAGCAAAAGATACTGGTATTTCAAGAAATACTATTACTTCAATATCTCAAAATGACAGCGAAATGATGCGAATGGAAACTATTAATACTTTGTGCAAGTATCTTGGTATTACTCCGTGTGAATTTTACGAGTATGAACCTTTAGACATTGATTTTTTTATTGAAGTTAATTCTTGTCAATATACTATAAAAGATCAGCAATCAGATGCTTTCGACATAGAGAACCACATCAATATTACAAATGCAGATATAGATGTGATAATGGAAGTGAACAAGAATCCACACAACAAAAGTTTTGATTTATCCTGCAAACTTATTGATAGTGTAGAACTATCCTTAGATAATAATGAGGATTTATTCGGGTCTGGAATACCTTTAGTAATTGAATTTGATAATGATAATGAAAAAAATATGTTCGTTGATGAAGTCTACACTAAAATTAGTGCGGCTTTTTATCAAGACATCTACAAAAGTCTTGAAAGTAAATTAACTCAACAACTCCAAACTTATTTAATAAATGACTTTCAGGCGGACTCTCTAGACAACGATCTTTATATACAACATATAGAAAACAAACTTAGGAACTTATCTATAAACCTTCATTCAGATGTATTTAAAAAATTCTAATTGATAGTTAATATAACTTTAAAACTCACCTATTCCTGTACACACGCTTTGCCCAAGCATGAAAGGAATGAACAAGGTGAAACTATATAAATCAACAAAAGAACCTGAAATATACCACTATTTCAATGCAAATGAAGAAAAACTGTGGATGTTTCGACATAAGTATTATGATGCCGCTAATAAACGGAGAGAAAAGAAAAAAAGTGGCTTTAAAACAGAAAAAGCAGCATTGAAAGCCCTTTTGGAAATAAAGGCTGCAACGCTGCGCGGACAAACAAAGCATATAGAAAATGAGAATCTAACTGTTAGTGATTGGTTGGATATGTGGTATGCAGAGAATAAAAAAGACTGGAGCATAAAAACATTGGTGCAACGTGAATCTGCTATACGTTTGCAAATGAAGCCATTACTTGGTCATTACAAGCTCCAAAAGTTAGACAAAGCCACATATCAACGTGAGTTCATTAATGTGTTAGAAAAGCGTTATGCACCCTCTATGTTGAAATTATTACACACTCTTTTTAAAATTGCTATCAACGCTGCTGTTGAAGCTGAGGTGTTAGATCGTAATCGTTTTACAAAAGTTAAATTATCAGACGATGCAAAAATAGAGAATTTCCTTACACCTGCTCAATTAGTCGTTTTCTTAGAAGATGCAAAGAAAAATGAAAATATAACGAGTTATTCTTTTTTATTGACCGTTGCTTATACTGGATTGCGTTGCGGTGAAGCGTGCGGGCTCCAATGGAGAGATATTGATTTTGAGAATAATACAATCACTGTTGCCCGCTCTCGTGGCCAATATGGTGTTGGTAAAACAAAAACTAAAAATAGCGAACGAACAATTATGGTTGATCAGGTTGTTATTGATCAATTAGAAATGTATAGGAAATGGTGTAAGAAGAAATTGTTATCGCGAGGGAAAAAGTTGAAAGATGTAAATGACGATACATTTATTTTCATTTCGGAACATTTAGGAGAACCGATTTCAACAAACAATACAAATTTAGCGATTAAGAGAATTATCCAGAGGACCAACCTCCCTAAAACTACACTACATGGTTTACGGCATACTCATTGTACGGTACTACTAAATAACAAGCTACCAGTGAAAGTAATTGCCGAAAGATTAGGTAACACACCTCAGATGGTCCACACGGTTTATGGACATGTATTAAAGGAAATGGAGCAAGAATCGGTGACAGTATTTAGTCAAAGTTTAAATGCTGTTGGGGCTAAAATTGGGGCTAACTCTTAATGAGAGAGCCTTTAAAGCGTTGATATTAAAGACTTTTCTTTGTGTAGAAATAACCTTTTTATTATAGGATGAATACTTATGTTTTTTCAAGATAGAAGTGATGTAAAGGTCCACAACAAGTTTATGAGAGTAAATAAAAACCCTCTCCTTCCAATAACTGAAAGAGAGGATTTCATTTTATCTATACCATTTTTTTATGATCAATTGTTGAACTATTAACAATAAAGCACTAACTGTCCAATAGATTGGGATAATCGCTGGATTGAACAGACTAAAAATGAGGATCATGATTGGATTAATAAATACCATTATCTTTATATTTAACGGTTGGCTTTTCTCTAAGGCGATATAACTTTGAATTAAATAAATCAAACAAGCAATCATCGAAATCCCAATATCAATCGTACCTAAATTCATCCAAAGGAAATTTTCACTGGCAATCACTGAATCTAACTTAATCGCGTAATACAGTGAAAATAATATAGGTAATTGAATGATGATTGGTAAACAACCTACTAAAGAACTTTTCAATGAATCTGAAGTTAGCTCTTGGATTTTATGTTGTACCACTCTTTTTTCAGATTCGCTTTGACTATTCTTATATTTGTCCGTAAGCGCATCTAATTCAGGCTTAATGGTAGTCATTAATTCTTTTGAGTGCTTTTGATGTTTTGCCGATTGAATAAATAACGGCATAAGAATTAATCTGACTACAATCGTAATGCCAATGACACTAAGTGCATAGCTGCCTGTAAAAGAATGAATAAAATGAATGACGTTAATAATAGGTTGTGCTAGAAATGTTAACAATGATATTCCTCCTAGTTTAAAAGTTTAAATCAAACTAGGAGATACACTTTCTTCCTCATTATCTTCGGACATTCTAATACACAGTACAAACCACGTTAGCATAGGTGGAGTCCAAGTATTCGTGATATTATAGTCCACTTCAAGCTCTTCGTCCTTCACTTGTTGAACGGTTATTTTATTGACGAGATACAGATGCAAATGAACACTTAGGACAGTTAAAATCAAAGAAGCTAATAGCCAAAAGTATTCCATTGTACTAACAAAGATGAATAAATCATTGATGAGAAGTGACCAAATCATAATACCCCTCCTTCCCTCTCTATATACAAAAATTATATTCGTATGTTGAATAATGAGTCAAATGAATCCTCATATACTATTTGTTCTATTTCGTAGCAACTGCACAAGGAAATAAAACAAGCCAGGTAAAACGATAATTAAACCCACTATTATATAAATTTGGCCAATACTCAAATCTAAAAATGACGCAGAGGCAAAGGCAATTCCTAATGGCATAGCGACCCGTAGAAAGAGTAAACGAACAGCACTGAGTTGCGCCATGCGATCTTTAGGTGCGATTTTCTGAAAGATGGCTGCACTACGAGCATTAAAAAGTGGAAACATTATTCCACCAAACAACTCACATAACCAAGCGATTGGTATGGATTCCACAAAGTACAGACAGACAAATGAAAGCCCCCCACCGATTAATCCGAGATACATGGTTTGATCGGTTTTCGGTATCTTTGCCAGTAAGAGTATGCCAATAAAATAGCCAATTGGAAAAGATCCAGCAAATATCGCATATTCCCATGATTGCCCATTAAGAGATTCACGAATGAAAGGAACGCTTAATACAGTTGTTGCGCCCACAGCAAACTGCACAGTTGTGGAGAGAAGCGTCAGCCTCAATAGATGTGGATAGTTAAAAAAGCTGTGATATCCTTCTTTCATTTCTTTCCACCAAAACTTCTTAGACCATACTGGCACTCTGTCTATACTTACTTGAGAAATCCCGGTGAGAGACAGATAACTGACTAGAAACATACAACAAGAAAATACATAAATAAATGGTATTGGACTTACTAATAAAAGGAATGAAGTCAATCCCGGAGCAAGAAAACTCATAAGTCGAATGGTACCATCCAATAAACCATTTGCTTCTGTTAATTCTTTTTCTTCGCAAATCTCAGGTAAAAGCGAAAAGGAAAGACTAGCATAAATAGGCTGCAGTAACCCCAATATGCATTGTAAGATGATTAACCCGAAGATAATTCCTTCATTTTTGTATAGAACGAAACCAATTACAGGAAATAGATACGCAAGCGAGCGAATAAGTTGGATATTTTGAATCGCTTTTCCTTTAGAAACATGATTTAAAAATGGTGCTGCTACACCTTGTAATACTAATGAGGGAATAAAATAAACTAACCAAAATACACCTAACCATTCCTTTGATCCTGTTAATTCGAACAGCAAAAGACCGTTAATAATGCCACCTGCTGCACTACCCAATTCTGATACAATTTCACCTATCCAGAGTGCTCTAAAAGATTTGGAATACCTCTTCATTTTTGATTCTCAAGATACTGTGTAAGTTTTTCTGTTAAATAGTTAAGTTCCGTTGGATTTGCCGAATAAATTCCTTTATCAACTTTAATAAATCTAGCAGCCTTTAAAATAGACAGTTGATGATGTAGCGTAGTCTTAGAAAGATTAAATCGTAAACTTAAGTCTTGTAATGCGGAAGGTCCTTTTAATAATTGATAGAGTAATTTTAAGCGAAGCTCATCTCCCAATGCTTTATACCCTCTAACCAACTCCACAGAAGGAACACCTGGTTCTAGTAAATGTTCTTCATTTAACGGATAAAAGAACAGTTTAGTATGACAGGTCCTTTTTTCTAAAACCCATGGACGATAGGATACATGTGGAATAAGTTTAACTGTCCAAACAGATGGTTCGAGTTGATACTTTACGCCACCAGTGATCTGTTCAATTTTTTCGATAGGGTCTGTCATGTTGATTGAACGAAATCTTTTTTGTTCAAAATCAAGTGCTTGCATCCACTTATCCCATTTCTCGTTTTTACGTACCCAGTTATGCCACTCGAACATGGCTGTTGTAAAAATATCACACAAGTCTTTATGTGAATACTTCGCAAGATTACGTATATATCCTCCTAGGTATTCATGGTCATCAAAATACTTCGCATATTTCTCTATCTGTCGAGGATTATTATACTGAGCAGAAGTTTCTTTTCTTATAGCCTCCGTTTCCCGATTTTTGTATGGCAAAAGTATTTCATAGAAACAATCTGCAGCTATGTTTTGAAGTTGATTCGAAAAATCTTGAATTGATAGCGATGATAATTTGTCCTGTAGCAGAATTAAAGCAAACCAAAAATTAGTTTTTTCAATCAATGCTAAAGATTTCACTAGCTGTTCAGGCATTGATTTATGTGCAATGGTCCACTCTTCATCAAATTCAAATGTGTGGCGAAGACGTGTATGTGTATATCCCGAGATACCAAGAATTACTTCCCAAACAAGTGAAGATTCTATTGTTAATTTAATTTGTTCCGTAGGCTGTGGTGAATATAGATATTTCAACAAAACTCCTCCTTCATACTTACATATAATAAAATTCTAAATTATACGAATATTTAATTCAATATTTTTCGAATATAAAGTTTTATTAATTCAAAATTAATTAAAATACAAAATGGGGCTAGCTCATAGCTAACCCCACTCAAGTAACTTTATTTACAAAGGCCTACTTATTTTACCCAGCCTAAGATCATTTCTCGTAATAATTTTGAAGCTGTGTTTGCTGTCATTTCTGAAGAATCATAGATTGGTGCTACTTCAACAAGGTCAAAACCTACAACATTTACACCACTTGCTGCAATAGCGTGGATGGAAGCGAGCAATTCTTTCGATGTAATGCCACCACAGTCTACTGTACCAGTGCCTGGTGCGTGTGCTGGATCTAGAACGTCAATATCAATTGTTACATACACATTGCGTCCAGCTAATGTTGGGAGAACCTCTTTTAACGGTTCAAGCACTTCAAATTTTGAAATGTGCATACCGTTTTCCTTTGCCCAATCAAACTCTTCTTTCATGCCTGAACGGATACCAAATGAATAGACATTTTTCGGCCCAATATGTTCTGCAATTTTACGAATAGGTGTAGAGTGCGAAAGTGGCTCTCCCTCATATTCCACACGTAAATCTGTATGTGCATCAAAGTGAATAATTGCAAGATCATCATATTTAGCTGATACAGCCTTCATCACAGGCCACGATACTAAATGCTCTCCACCCATGCCGACAGGAACCTTGTCATCCGCTAATAATTTTTCAATAAATTTCTCAATTTCATCTAATGAACGCTGTGCATTACCGAATGGTAGTGGAATATCGCCTGCGTCAAAGTACTTTACTTCATCAAGCTCACGATCCAGGTATGGGCTGTACTCCTCAAGACCAATGGATACCTCACGGATACGTTGTGGACCAAAACGTGATCCTGGACGATAACTTACTGTCCAATCCATTGGCATGCCATAAATCACTGCCTGTGCATCGTCATATGTAGGATGACTTTTTATAAAAACATTTCCTGAATAAGCTTCATCAAATCTCATTGCTAGCCCTCCATATTATTAAAATATTGTGTTGATCATCATTTTTCCGACTTCTTCTATTATGGCTTACAGGATTGTAATGAAACCTGTATCCTTTTATCCTCGTATACATTATTGGAACGTCTAGCAAATTTCGATTAAAATCTACAAGGTGCGATTTTTTTGTCGAATGCCAGCATTTCAAGTAGTACAAAAAAAGTATAGATGTTTTTGAATAAAGTGCAATAGTTTTTAGTTAGAATTTCGATTAAAGATGAATGTTCGAACACATACTAAAGCTAAGTTCGAAGCTGTGAGAAAACGAGGTGAAGTCGGATGAAACGAAAAAGCTATCATCGAAAGCAACAGCGTGTAAAGCGCACACGCAAAAGTCTTACGCTATTTGTCGCCTTTACATCTGCAATTGTTGTAGCATTTGTCGCACTCCGCATCTATGTTCAAGTGGCTGGTGCACCGCCTTTAACCGTACCAAAGGCTTCCATTTTCTTAGATGAAAATGAGCACCAAATTGGAGATCACTTTACAAATCAACGAAGATATTGGGTGGGTCTCGATGAGATGTCACCTTATTTAAAGGAAGCTGTAGTTGCTGTTGAAGATAAGGATTTTTATGAACATGGCGGTTTCGATTATTCACGTATTGCTGGTGCCATTTTAGTGGATATAAAGGCTGGTGGAAAGGTTCAAGGAGCTAGTACCATTACACAACAATATGCTCGTAACCTTTATCTTTCCCATGAAAAGTCTTGGACACGTAAATTGAACGAAGCCCTGTATGCTTATAGATTAGAAGTTTTTTATGATAAGGACGAAATACTAGAGGGCTATTTAAATACAGTATATTACGGTCACGGTATGTATGGAGTAGAAGCTGCCAGCCGTTTTTATTTCGGGAAATCTGCTAGTGATTTAACGCTTGCAGAAGCAGCAATGCTAACAGGTGTACCAAAAGGTCCAAGCATTTATTCACCAATTGCCAATTTAGATAAGGCTACCAATCGTCAACACGTTATTTTAAAACTTATGGCAGACCAAGGCGCCATTACACAAGAAGAAAAAGCGCGTGCTGAAAATGAACAGCTTGTCTTAAAAAATGATAGCTGGGTTGCAACCAAATCTGTTGCCCCTTATTTCCTAGATGTGGCTTGGCAAGAAGCAAGTGAAATTTTAAAATCAAAAAATCTCGATATTAGTGAAGGCGGCTGGACGATTCAAACAACGCTTAATCTAGAGCATCAAAAAGCGGCTGAAGAAGCGGTAGCCAAAAATATGCCTGCTAATGATCTGCAATCTGCGTTCGTGAGTATGGAATCGAAAACAGGAGCTGTCACTGCATTAGTCGGTGGTCGTGACTATTCAGTAAGCTCATTTAACCGGGTTACACAAGCCAAACGTCAACCAGGTTCTACTATTAAGCCGATTTTATATGCAGCGGCGCTTGAAAATGGTTATACACCACTAACTTTTTTAGATGTTGGTGAAACAACTTTTACTTATGATAATGGGCGTGGCACTTATGCACCTAAAAACGTCAATGGTCAATTCGCAGATCATGATATGACGATGGCACAAGCCATTGCTATCTCGGATAATATTTACGCAGTAAAAACCTTAGAGGACATTGGTTTCAAAGAGTTTCATGATATGGCAAACCGTTTTAATGTAGGGATTGGTGCGAAGGATAATTTATCAATTGCACTTGGTACGATTGAAACAACATTGTATGAAATGACGAATGCATATAATGTTTTGGCATCACAAGGACAGCAAACAACACCAACAACCATTGTATCCATTAAAAATGCACATGGGGATGTTATTTATGAAAACAAAGTTGTTGCAAGTAAAGCGGAAACAGCCATTTCCAAAGAAAATGCATACATCTTAACAGAAATGATGACAGGTATTTTTGATCCGGTATTCAGTGACTATTCACCTGCTACAGGAATTAGTATTCGTTCACGTATGACACACACATATGCTGCTAAATCAGGCTCTACCAATAGTGATCAATGGTTAATCGGTTTTACACCAAGACTTACTGCTGGTGTATGGAATGGCTATGATCAGGGTAAAAACCTTACGACGAAGGAAGATACTGCTGCAACAAAGCAAATCTGGATTGACTTTATGGAAGCTGTTAATAAAGGTACAAAAAATGAAGATTTCAAAAAGCCAAAAGGTGTTGAAGGTGTTGTCATTGATATCGAAACAGGTAAATTAGCGACTGACGCATGTCCTAAACAACGTCTTGTATATATGGAATCTAAGGATGTACCGACTGAGAAATGTACAAATTTCGACATTCTTGACAGTAATACATGGGGAGAATTTTGGAATATGCTACCATTCTCTATATTTAAGGACTAAAAAACAAACAATAATCCGGAAACCTTTTTAAACCTAATACGTTGTAAGTTATGAAGGCTCTCGACAAAGTAACTGATATACGAAAAAATAAGAAAAGCTTTCTCTTCCCCGGAGACGTGTCCGTGGGAACAGAAAGCTTTTCTTTTTTATGGTCCGCGAAGTATGAGCATCATGGGGCATTTGGCTTGGGTTTGGGTTGTTCAAATGCCGCATAGCGCTCATCGCATTCGCGAGACCAAGTGTCCTAGCTTACTAAAATGTAAGCTCTGCATCAAGTGTACTTTGTTTCAAACCCACTTTCAACCTAATATCGAAAGCGATTGCAAAATGTCACAGATTGTTCAATCATTATGAGTCTATTCGACAAATAAGTCTTGACGCAATTGCTCCCCACTACGTCCCCACAAGTCTGGATTAAGTTGCTCAAGGAAAGTAGCTAACACTTTTTTAGACGGTGCATCCATATGCTCCACAATAATATGACGCTTCATGGATTTATCCATTTTATTCACATGGTCAGCTAGAATTTTATAGCCTCGTCTTTTTTCACGGTTAACAACCATTTCACAAGCTGTTACACCCGCATAATAAGGCCCATCTTCTTTATGATCTATCGTCACCCATACGAGCCAATATGGTTTTCCACCCTCTGAATCAGCACGGTCCATTGTAAATTTAATACCACGCTCTACGTCACTCCGTGCATGCATGGCACCAATTTCAACAGAAGCCGTTCCCTCTTCTACATCAACAATAACCGGCGATACATTCTCTAATGAAAGTGAACCGATACCAAACCCTTTATGTCCATCTGTTGGATCATTTTTTATAATCGTAAAACCCATTTTTTGTTTTGGTTTTTCTTCATTTGCCATACTTAAATATCCTCCATTCTGCTATTATAAAGGAAAGCATATCAACGCATATTTTGTCGAAACAATCACTATTTTCGCCATCGCGCATATGCCTCAACGCAAGTAAGAAGTTTATACTTTCTTATAAACTAACTATACAACATTATTCTATAAAGGAGGCAATATTATGCCATACGTAACAGTGAAAATGCTTGAAGGTCGTACAGAGGAACAAAAACGTGCTCTTGTAAAGGAAGTAACAGAGGCCGTATCTCGCACAGTGAATGCACCTGCAGAAAATGTAACAGTTTTTATCGAAGAAATGTCTAAAAACCATTACGGCGTTGCAGGCGTTCGTTTTAGCGACAAATAATAGTAAGATGGGTAGAGCACAACAGAGCGCTCTACCCTTTTTTATAATCACTTCATGAAAATGCTAGTGCCAGCTACAACTTACTTTTCGTCTTTTCTTAACAATGTTAGTATTTGCTGTTTGATGGTTGGATGTGTAGCTTCATCCTCTAAGAAATCTAATGGAAAATAGATTTTATGATCTCGTTTCATACGTCCTGATATGGAATCGACAATAATGGATTCACGTGAAAGTTCCCGCAGCTCACCATTTTTCATTTCTAGAAAAATAGGTACACGGACTTCTTCCTCACCAGGTCTGTAAAAATCATATGGTAGATCTGCCGTTGTATCATGAACAAGATAATAATCAGGGTTCAAGTCTGCCTTTTTGAAAAGCTCTTGGAGTTTTTGATATTTATTGAGCTCCACACCAGGGTCTAAATCAATGTATTGAAATAGCTTGCGATTCACAAAGCGGCGACTTAAATCACTTAGAATAGCATCTTCCTCTTGCATCCATAACTGAAAATATGTAAAAAGTATACTCTCGTCTAACGCAAGATAATCCTCTAATGTAATAGCATTACGGAAGAATGCTAGGAAATGAGTAGGCTCATGCTTAAATGTATAGCCCGCTAAGCTTAATTGTTTTACTCTTTTTAAAATATTATTTAAAATTACCTCTGCGCTTCGTGACACAGGATGGAAATAAATTTGTAAGTACATTTGATAGCGACTCATTATATAGTCTTCCACCGCATGCATGCCTGTTGCTTTGATCACCACTTGATTTTTACGCGGACGCATTACTCTCAAAATCCGTTCCATATCAAAGTGACCGTAGCTAACACCTGTAAAATAAGCATCACGTTGTAAGTAATCCATACGATCCGCATCAATTTGGCTAGAAATTAAACTAATTACTTGCTTATTTGGATATGTCTTTCCAATCACTTGTGATACCTTTTCTGGAAAATCATCTGCCACTTTTTTTAAGATAGCATTTACTTCCGTATCACCCAACAAAATTTGCCTTGTGTAATATTCATGATCAAGCTCAAAAACATTTTCAAAAGCATGAGAAAATGGTCCATGCCCTAAATCATGTAAAAGGGCTGCACATAATACTAATAGTCTTTCACTTTCATCCCAATCTGGACGACCAACAAAGATATCATCTACTATGCGACGTACAATTTCGTAAACCCCAAGAGAATGACTAAAGCGACTGTGTTCCGCTCCATGAAATACTAAAAATGTGGTACCTAGCTGACGAATTCTACGTAAACGCTGAAATTCTCTTGTACCCACTAAATCCCATATCACTTGATCTCGAACATGTACATAACGGTGTACTGGGTCTTTAAATACCTTTTCTTCTTCTAATTTAGCGTTTGCATATGTCATTTGGATAGCACCCCCATTTTGTTATAGTTCTATTATATGCGATAAATCTAGGACTAGCATACTTATTGCCATTTTTCTATAGATATTAACAACCTATTTCCATTACTTTCATCATTATTTTTAAATCTATATTGGTCTAATTTCTCAACATATAAAAATAAGCAAAACAAAAACTATCTCCTCAAGTAGAGATAGCTTTTCATTTTACTTTTTTAATTTTGCTAAAACCTTTTCCATTAGTTCATCTTCTGTTAACGCAGCAACTGGGCGGCTATTTACAAAGGTAAATGTCTTTTTGCGTCCTGGACCACAGTAAGAATGACAGCCAATTTCGATGGTTGCATCAGGATCGATTTCCTTTAATTTTGGAATTAACGTCTTTAAGTTAACGGCCTGACATTCATCGCAAACTTTAAATTCGTTTGCCATTTTGTCAACAACCCTTTCTATATAGTATTTTTTCAAACATAATCTCGCTCTATTGAACACATGACCTTCACATATTTAAGTATGCAGCATGTGCACAAACCTACATCGGGTATTGTATCGCACTTTTCCCCTTCTATTCAAGCATAATTCCTTCTACATAGATGAATAAAAGGTTAAAAGATTGGTCATGCTAATCTTAAATAACAAGTTCCAGATAAAGGTGGGAGGATTTTAATATGAGTAAAATAAGACAAGATGCTTGGTTAAAAGAAAACGATGAATTACTAGCAGAAGCGGTAATCCGTCATGTAACAGAGGGCAGCACACAGCTAAATGCCTTCGAAGAAGCCGGTGATGCATTAAATCGTACTGCGGCAGCCTGTGGTTTTCGTTGGAATGCTGTTGTTCGTAAAGAATACGAGGGACAATTAGCAGAAGCTAAAAAGGAAAGAAAAGAGAGAATGCGAGTGTTGGGAGCCCCAGCAAGACGCCGTACTTCTAGTATGTTTACAGTAAATAATAGTGCTGCTGAAGGAAAGTCAATTCCGCTATCCGCTCTTTCTCTTGATATTGTCATAGCTTATTTACTACGTTTACAGCATTCTGGTGAAGTAGGAAATGAATCTTCAAAATGGCGACAACTAGTACATGTAACATCTGAGAAAAATAAAAAACTAGAGAAAACCATTACAAAATTAGAAGAAGAAAATCGAGCGATCCGCAAAGATTACGAGCAATTTGTTCAAATTATGAATCGCGCTAGACGTCTCGTTACGCTTGATGAAGAGGAAGAGCGAATTGCACCTGTTTTTAAAATGGAGAAAAACGGAAATCTTGTAACAAGTAGTTCTATTTATCAACCAGAAAATGGCGATGCGCTAAATTAGCCGCATCGCTTTTTTCTATTTCATATAATCAACCTTTTACTTCCGTTCAAGCATTTTCGCGTTGCGCTCAAAAACACGCTGTAAATAGAAACCATACAACGTTATTTCTTCATCATAGAAGGATTGTGGACGAACTTCTTGGGCCAAATGATAAAGTAGTTGCTGCAAACGAATAACGACCGCTTCTACTGTTAAATTCGGGTCAACAAGCTCTGATAGCGAAGCCATTACTTCAGGCACGATTTGAGGGTAAGTGAATTTTGTTTCCTCTTGTCGTAAGCTTACGTCATAAAAGTCTCGAATAAGTGCCGCGCGTTGCGAGCCACTTCCTTCAATACATAAATAAATTTGCACTGCCACCCCTTGACGTAAGCGTCTTTGTGAAATGCCAGCAAATTTTTTCCCTTCAATACTTAAATCATAAGAACCTGGGCAATAAGAGCCGACAATTTCATAAGCCTCAATTTTATCAGCTACTTCTGGGAACAACCCCTTCACAAGATCAACCATCACATCATAGCCATCGTTTATACTGAGTGACTCTGTTTGTTCAGACAATACAATAGAAATATTGAGAACCCCTTCATCTAGTACAACTGCTAATCCACCAGAGTTACGAACGATAGGATGATAGCCTCTCGATTCTAGTAATTCCATACCTTGCTGGACATAGGGCAAACGATGATCCTGAATACCGAGCACAACAGATGCTTCATGAACCCATGTACGAATTGTGGGTGGGGACGTCAATTGACCAACTAATTGGCACAACGTATCATCCGTTGCAAAAGATTCAAGCGGTGATCTTTGCTTCGCACTAATGGATTGATCATAATAACGCCAAATTGGCTGTTGTAAAATATGTTTCATATTGGTACTCCTCTAATTACATCTCTTCTCTTTAGAATACATTATCTTTAGTTGGTGTCAAATTCGTGAATTACTATCATGAACTTAGGGATTTTGTACAAACTATGATAAACTAATTTTTGAATGGTATTCACTTATAAAGGAGTGTTTTCAATAATGAATGAAGCAGCAATTACGTTAGATGGTTGGTACGCTTTACATGATTTCCGCTCAATCGACTGGGCTTCTTGGAAACTTGTTTCTGCAGAGGAACGTCAAGCAGCAGTAGAGGAATTTGTTGCATATTTAGAAAAACTGAACGAAGCAGACGTCGCTAAAACAGGTGCTCATGCCTTTTATGCAATCGTTGGTCAAAAAGCTGACTTTATGATTATGACATTGCGTGAAACAATGGATGAGTTACAAGAGCTTGAAGCAGAATTCAATAAATTAGCTATAGCAGATTTTACAATTCCTACATATTCTTATGTATCTGTTGTAGAGCTTTCAAACTATTTAGCTGGCGAATCAAATGAAGATCCTTACCAAAATCCACATGTACGTGCACGTCTATATCCAGAACTTCCACGTGCTAAATATGTATGCTTCTATCCAATGGATAAACGCCGTCAAGGGAACGACAACTGGTACATGCTATCAATGGATGAGCGTAAATCATTAATGCGTTCTCATGGAATGATTGGTCGCGGCTATGCTGGTAAAGTAAAACAAATTATTACTGGCTCTGTAGGCTTCGATGATCACGAATGGGGCGTAACTTTATTTGCTGATGACGTACTACAATTCAAAAAATTAGTATATGAAATGCGCTTTGATGAAGTATCGGCACGCTACGGCGAGTTTGGTGAATTCTTCGTCGGAAACCTACTTGATAACGATAAATTGGTTAAATTCTTAACTGTTTAATAGCTCATTAAAAATGCGAGTCCGCCAATATGGACTCGCATTTTTAAATTTCGTTTTCTTCAGCATTCTCGGATTCAAATATTAAAATAATGATGTGAATAAAAAATCCAGTTAGCATCATAAGAAAAACTAAATACCAATTATATGGTTGATGATAATATTCTGCTATTCCAACTGCCAGAAAAGCGCTGATAATGATTGCTACAAACATACTAAAAATACGCATGAAAACGCTCCTTCATACAAACAAAAATAAAGTCAATTTTAGTATGTCTCGGTATATTTTTAATATACTAGCAAGGCTAAGGTTTCCATAAAAATAATGATGTCTCATTGAAATAGCAGCTAAAACAAGCATTCATCCCCTATTAAGGAGCAGTCTTTTTTCCTGATACTTCGCTTTCCACACGAAAAAATTTACTCACCCAACATAAAAAAGTGCCATCCTTCTGCGATGACACTTTCTTAATCCCAACACTTTTCTTCTACATACTTCATTAAGAGCTCTCGTCCTTTACTTTTAAAATTAAGATAACCGTTTGAATAAAAAAACCGATCACAATAATGACAATAAAGAGATACCAATGGAGCGGCTGTCCATAAAACTCCCCTAATAGAAAAGCTAGTACTGCACTTAATAAAATTCCAAACCAAACCCCAATTTCCATAAACCATCACCTCACATGTATTGGATACACATGCAATTCATTTGATCTCACGTTCCCCTAATTCTATTTTTTTCTATTTACCCGTTTTAATAAAAAAACTATCGGTCTTGCAGGGTTTCGAAGTATTTTCTACGTACTTGTCGCTATTACTACTATATGCATAGTAATTTTAATGTGTGATTGTCTTTCTTAACAAAATTGAACATGTCTACAATACCTTCATGCATATACTGTCTGCGAGGAGGTATGAAAATCGCTGTTATTAAGACGAATGATGCACAGACAGCCCTACTCGCAAGGCTAATGCGTGCCGAAGCAGAAGGTGAAGGAGAGTTAGGCATGCTGATGGTTGGGAATGTTGGCGTTAATCGTGTAAGAGGTGATTGTTTAGATTTTGGTGATATTCGAACGATTGAACAAATGGTTTATCAGCGTCCGGGAGGCTTTGAGGCAACACAAAAGGGTTATTTTTATCAGCGAGCACGTGATCAAGATATTCGGTTAGCTAAAAGGGTTATTCAGGGTGAAAGATTTCATCCAGCTACCCGCTCTTTGTGGTTTTTCATGCCAGCAGGTGATTGTCCTGCACAATGGTATGGCCAATGGAATACTGGCAGATTCAAATCTCATTGTTTTTTCTCGCCAACTGAACAAGATTGTCCTCAAATTTAAAAAGAAAGTAGGTTGATAATTGATGATGCCTTATTATTGGACACCAACAACGCAACAACAAATGACTCCTCCTCCAGTCACACTTCCAAGCGGGCGACCACCTGGCCGTGAAGAGTCCTATATAGAAAATATTTTACGATTGAATCGTGGAAAACCTGCTACCTTCCATTTTTCTTTTGAGCATGCAGTGGAGCAGGGAAAAAACACAAAAACTGTTCGTGGTGTGGTAGAAGCCGCTGGTAGAGACCATGTCATTATTCGTGAACTTAAATCCAATCATCGTTTTCTTTTCCCTATGATTTATTTCGATTTTGCTGAGTATGATGAGGAAATGGCCTACTTTAATCAAAATCCATAATTCAATCTTCTAGTGTAAAAATCCGCAATACACTCACTGACCAAAAAAGTCGATGAGCGTATGCGGATTTTTATCATTCGCTATAATTAATTTTCTATTAGATACGTTAAAGTTGCTTTACCTAAGGTTTTCGCTGCTATGAGCATTGCACGTTCATCAAAATCAAAGCGTGCATGATGATGCGGATAGGCCTTTTCCCATTCTGGCTTTTTCGCCCCTGTGAAGAAAAATGTGCCTGGTACTTTTTCTAAATAATACGCAAAGTCTTCCCCAATCATAAATGGTGGACATGTTATTACTTGCTCTACACCTGGGACAGTCGACGCCAACTGTGCCACAAACGCTGTTTCTTTCTGATGGTTATAAACAGGTGGATAACCTCTTGTGTAACGATATTCGTAACTTGCCCCAAATGCCAGACAAGTCGCATTCAATACCGCTTCTAACTCTTGCTCCATTTGTGTGCGTACTTCTTCTTCAAACGTACGAATTGTTCCCGCCAATACTACTCGATCAGCAATAACATTAAACGGATTAATGGCCTCAAAATGACCAATTGTTAAAACAGCTGATTTCAATGGATCAATACGTCTTGAAACAAGCTGTTGAGCATTGACGACAAATTGTGAGGCAAGGGTAACAGCATCAATGGAATGATGCGGCTCTGCGCCATGTCCACCCTTCCCTTGAACCGTGATTTCTACTTTATCTGCAGCTGCCATAATGGCTCCATCTTTCACTAAAATTTCTCCTAATGGTGTAGGCGCCCATAAATGCGTACCAAAAATTACATCTACGCCATCTAAACAACCACCCTCTATCATCGACTTAGCTCCACCTGGTGCTACTTCCTCTGCATGCTGATGAATAAATACCACATTGCCAGCAATTTCGTCCTTCATCGCATTCAGTGCCTTAGCTAGTCCAAGTAATGTAGCTGTATGTCCATCATGTCCACAAGCATGCATTTTTCCAGCTATTTTAGATTGATACGGTACATCATTCTCCTCTTGTATCGCTAATGCGTCAAAATCAGCTCGCAATGCTACTGTTTTACCAGGCTTTTCACCACGTAATATCGCTACGACACCACGTCCTCCCACTCCTTCACGAACCTCATGACCCAATTCTCTATGAAAAGCAGCTATATAGGCTGGCGTTTCCACTTCTTCAAAGGATAATTCAGGATATTGATGTAAATGACGACGAATCCCTACCATCTCATCATAGTTTGCATCTATTAATGCAAATAGTTTTTCCATACTACATAACCTCACTTTTGATATTTTCGAAATATTGCAAGTAATATTAGTAGTGTACTATAAATTCTTACAAAATGGATAGGATTTAAATTGCTATCTTTAGAAAATGACTGATAACAAAGAAAAACTCTCCTACAAATCATGTAAGAGAGTCAATTTAAAATTAGCGAGCATGTTTGAGAGCAGTTAAAATAATAAGTAGCCATCCAGCTAAAAATAGTACACCACCAATTGGTGTAATAGCTCCCAATACTTTAATACCACTTATTGCTAGCACATATAAGCTACCAGAAAAGAAAACAATGCCAAGATTAAAGAATATTCCTGCTAGATTTAATTGTTTCACTTCACCTAATAATTTAGAGCTCATTAATAGACCAATAACTAGTAATCCAGTAGCGTGAAACATTTGATATTGCACAGCCGTTTCCCAAATACCTTGACTATATTCATCTAAAACTTCCTTTAAAGCATGTGCACCGAATGCACCGAATGCCACTGCTAATAGGCCATGAAGAGCACCTGTCACGATAAATCTTTTCATTTCTCGTTACCCTACCTTTTAAATGAATTAAAAATCAAAAATGGAATCACCATTTGCTCCATCTTCTTCAATCTTTGCTGTATATAAAGTGGATGGTTTTGACTCTGTTACAAGCATCTGCGGTACATGCTTATGGGGAGTGATAGATGCTGTCTCACCTGGAGAATCTAACACCACATCACATAATGCTCTGATGGCTGTAAGGGCCTCACGAATTTGCTGATCATTCCCCGCATTTTTTGCACTAGATAATTGTTTTTCAAGTTGCTGTATAACGGCTTGATAAGAAATCATTACATTCTCCCACTTTCTACTTTTGGTACGAATTTTAAACAATCCACACCCGAGGATTGCTTCACAACAACGGATGGTATTTGCTTTGTTTTAAAGCCATAAGCTACACATGCTCGTGGGGTTTGAGGGTCCCAGGTTACTTTAAAAAATTGACATTTGAAACAATTCACCTTCATCGTCGTCCCTCACTTTCTTCTATATTAAATGTATCATGATTGATCATGTGTATAAAGTAAACGATTTGTGCCAATCTATTCTAAACACCAATCAATTGGCTGCTTGCCCCACTCCACTAATTGTTGATTAATCTTTGAATAAGGTTTACTACCGAAGAATCCTCGGTAAGCACTTAATGGACTTGGATGTGGCGCTTCGAGTATGACATGAGGTGTTTTATATTTTCGGATTAATTGCTTTTTGCGTTGCGCTGGTTTACCCCACAATACAAAAATTAGTGGCTCTTCTCTTGCAGCTAATAGATCGATAACAGCATCGGTAAATTGCTCCCAACCTTGTTCTTTATGGGAATTTGCTTGTCCTGCTCGAACCGTAAGCACCGTATTTAATAGCATAACACCCTGTTCAGCCCACTTTGTTAGCGTTCCATTTTGAGGAATTGGACAGCCTAAATCATCCTGTAGCTCTTGAAACATATTCCGTAAGCTAGGAGGATGTGGAATACCTGGTTTAACAGAAAAGCTTAACCCATGCGCTTGATTAGGTCCATGATATGGGTCTTGTCCTAAAATAACAACCTTCACATCATGATATGCTGTTGTATAAAATGCGTTCATCACATCATTCATTGGTGGATAAATGGTTTGTGTCGAATATTCATTTGCGACAAATTGACGTAGTTTTTGATAGTACGGTTTTTCCAACTCTTCTTTGAGTACTTCTTGCCAATCATTCGGGAATACTTGTTTCATCGTTCTTTAAGCCCCTTTCTCTTCTTACAACGGTACAAAAAATTAAAGATGAATTCAAGCATCAGTTGAAACTGACCATATAAAAATATAGTATTCTGGCTATTCTTATAGAATCAGAATCGGACTATACTAGAAGGTAATTTTATAACTCTTAACGATAAAGGGGATTTTTTACATGACTCTAAAAAAAACATTAACAATTGCAGGATCAGATACATCAGGCGGCGCAGGGATGCAGGCTGATCTCAAAACATTCCAAGAGCATGGTACATATGGTATGGTGGCATTAACAGTTGTCGTAACAATGGACCCGAATGGCTGGACACACAACGTCACACCTTTGCCAACTGAGTTACTACAAAAACAAATTGACACAGCTCTTTCCACAGGAATTGATGCCATTAAGACAGGGATGCTCTCAACAGAAGAAATTATTCGCATTGCTGGAGAGGCTATCGCAAATTCAGGCACTCCAAATGTTGTCATCGATCCTGTTATGGTATGTAAAGGTGACGATGAAGTACTGAATCCTGGAAACACAGATGCTATGGTTCAGCATCTTTTACCACTAGCGGCGGTAACAACACCAAATCTTTTTGAAGCGGGACAATTAGCTGGCACAGGTACACCAAAAAACATTGATGACATGAAGATCGCAGCTCGTAAAATCCACGAACTAGGGGCTAAAGCTGTTGTCATTAAAGGTGGAAAAGCACTAGCCACTGAAAAAGCAACAGACTTATTCTTTGATGGTGAAACATTCTACTTATTAGAAGCTGAAAAAGTTGCTTCTACTAATAACCACGGTGCAGGCTGTACATTTGCTGCTTCTGTAACAGCCAATCTTGCTAACGGTCTTTCTATTAAAGACTCTGTCATTGAAGCGAAAGAGTTTGTATCCGCAGCCATCGCACACGGCTGGGCGCTAAATGATTATGTAGGTCCTGTCATGCATGGAGCAAAATCCCGTTTTGGTGCTCCTCAAGTAACAGTAACTGAAATATAAGCATGAAGGGATGTCTCAAAGTCATTTGAGACACCCCTCTTTTTACATATAATTTTCCACCATTTCTAGCCGATAATCCCATGGATCATTCATTGATATAAATTGCGCTAATGCTTTACTTTCCTTTTTACGTTCAGCACGTGCCTTCGCTCGCTCTGAAGCTGTTTCATGCAATTTTGTCTCTTCTACTGTTTCAGGAATTACTCGTGGAACCAACGCTGGTTTATTATTTTCATCCAATGCAACAAATGTTAATAATGCAGTCGCTGCCACCTTTCTCTCTCCTGTTTTCAAGTTTTCAGAAATAACCTTGACAAAAACCTCCATAGAAGACCTTCCAGTCCATGTTACATAGGATTCGAAATAAACAGAATCTGTCGGGCGAATGGGATGTAGGAAATCGACAGAATCAGTTGAAGCTGTGACACAGTCTTTCCTGCTATGCTTTGCTGCTGAAATGGAAGCAACTTGATCAATATCGCTCATCAGTCGCCCACCAAATAATGTATTATGATTATTCACATCATTTGGAAACACACGACTTGTACGCATCACTCTTGATTCCTTACAATTTTTAAAGTCCTTATTCACATTAATTCCCCCTCTAAGCGTCTGTTTATTCCTACTATAATGCTATATTTAAATGGAAAAATCAATTTAATTATTAGAAAATTACAAACATTAAACAATCCGTTAACGATTAGTATTTATTAGATAAAGATAAAAATAGGACAAGATACGTTAATGCTTCATATCCCATATATTAGCTGTATGGGAGGGGAAAAGATGAAAAAAAACAAAGTAGAGGACTTAACGGAAGAATCAGGTTTACTAGCTGGGGAAATCACCTCTTCAAAAGTTGAAGTAATTGCTTCCATCATATTAACACTTGGTTACTCATTATCCACCCTTGCCACAATATTAGCTCTTCAGGAGGAGGAAGAATTGGCACAAGCCAAAACAACTGAAACGCAAGATCAAAATCTTTATATGAAGCAAATGTTTAAACAATTACAAAATGTTAATAATCGTTTAGATACAATAGAACGAAAGCTTAATCGATACTAACAAATACATAGCCTACACAAATGTTCAATAAAAAAATCGCGACTCTCCGTCATAAAAGAGAGTCGCGATTTTTTATTATACTATGATAATGAGCTTCATTTTTCTTCCCTTATTCACAACTACCATACATAGCCTGTTCAAGGAACGTCATCTATTGTACCAAGATAGAAGTCGTTATTTCTGAAATATTACTTCCTTCAACAGGTGGAGCTGTCTACACACACGAATTAGGAAGAAGTCATGGTTGCAATATCTTTTCAGATGTGAAAACGGATACAATACGAAACGACACATTTTGTACATATTTATTTTCACACTCCCTATATTGATACATTACAATAATTTTTTCAAGAATATTGCTTAAGAACTTGTCATAGATTTAGAGATGATGATTCATTTCTCTTGATGCTAGGATCGATTTTCGCAATCTCAAAAAAATCTGGACCCAATGAGCTGAGGTATATAGATACAAATCATCATTTTTTCATAACAAAGCAATCAATTTCCCTTTGCGAATTTTTTTTACTATACTTAAAGGAGAAATGATCGAGAGGAGTGTTAAGATGCAAGAAGTACAAGTAGAGACGTTGCAAAAATTGCTGAATTCTTTCGCCAACAAAGACGTTTATATTCATCTTGAGACGACAAACGGATCTTATGCAGCACACTATGATGAACAGTTTTTTAATGCTGGTGCTTTTATTCGCAATGCTAAAATTAATTATGAGCTTGCTAAGGTTGTAGACAATGCACCTCATCGTGTGGGTTTAAAATTACCTCATGGCTGGGTTTATGCACAAGGCATTACACATTTTGAATTAGATGATTTAGGCCGTTTATTAATGGCTGGACTAGACTACTCTGGAAAATTGGCGATTGCACTTGAAATTAGTGAAACGCCATTTACCTACTAAGGGGGACGACTATTTGAATTTACAACCACAACGTCATATTTTAATTGTGTACCCTCACCCAGATGACGAGGCTTTTTCAGTTGCTGGGACCATCGCCCACTATACAAAGAAAATGAATACACCTGTTACATATGCCTGTTTAACATTAGGCGAAATGGGACGTAATTTAGGTAATCCACCCTTTGCAACGCGCGAGTCCTTACCTGAAATTCGCCGCAAGGAATTGGTTGCAGCAGCAGAGGCAATGGGTATTCAAGATTTACGTATGCTCGGTTTACGAGATAAAACAATTGAATTTGAAGATGATGAGAAAATGGTAAAGTTAGTGGAAGGGTTAATCGAAGAACTAATGCCTTCTTTAATTTTCACATTCTTGCCTGGCTTTGCTGTCCACCCAGACCACGAAGCAACTGCACGTGCTGTAGTTGAAGCTGTACGTCGTATGCCAAATGCTGCTCGTCCACAAGTATTGGGCTGTGCCTTCGCCAATGATACGATTGAAAAAAATGGCGAACCACATGTTGTTTACGATATTCGTGAAATGCGAATGGACAAATTAAAAGCATTACAAGCTCATGCATCTCAAACTGGTTGGATGATGCAGGAGACGGAAAAACGTATTGATGATGGCGAACCAATGAGCGAGAGCTGGCTAAATGTTGAAAAATTCTATATTGTTGACCCAGATAAATATGTAAAATAAAAAAAGTACTGTTCTCGTTTTTAGAGAACAGTACTTTTCATGCTGTTGAAAAAAGATGATGTCAACGGCAGAAAAAGTAACTTTGCAAGGTGAGAGGTTGATTTCCGTTCCGCCAGCGTCCTTTCCAGGGGGCGTCCGATGAGCCGCTTCACTCACTTCCGTTCGCTCCAGGGCCTCCTCTGTGACGCTAAATCCCCTAGGAGTGAGCTGGCTCCACTCCAATCACCCATTCTGCAAAAGTGTCTTTTCCTCATTTTTCATACTAGCGGTAGCGATCAAAATAGCCCATGATTTGTATGATTAGAAAAAGGATAGGCTTTTATTTTCAATGTAGAGAAGTGATGAATGACAACACCTCTTCCTAAAGAGTAGTGAACACCTTCACTTTATTTGAAAACATTTGCTAAAAAGATTACGTTTTATGG
>NZ_JBHERJ010000084.1:0-34118 GCF_043359455.1 Lysinibacillus sp. PWR01
TCGTAACCGTCTTTCGACAGCAACTTTTATATTATAACATTTCTTCATTTCGTTGTCAACACTTTTTCTAAAAGTTTTTTCAAAAATTATCAGAGACAACTTTTAAATTATATTATAATCATTTATTTCTGTCAACATCTTTTTTCAAATTCATTTTTGAAGCTCGATGTTGTTAATTGCATTGTCTTAACGACAAGTAATAATTTATCACGTTATAAAAAACTTCGCAAGTGTTTTTTACACAAATTCTATTTTATTTTAATAAAATTGATTTTATAAGCTATTTTGTGCATTTACGAGAGTTTTAATTATCGTATTCTCGTTTCTTACTTAATTATTTGTTTTACTATACATCTCTTTCTATTAAATCTCAACATTTTAAATTAAAATACTAATAATTTTATAGCTCTTAAAGTTGGTAGTTGTAGCTAACAAAATCATTACTCTATAATAAGAGATCATCCTTTTACAGATGTCCTTCTTCCTTGATAAAAACTACAAATCATACAAAACCGTTTATTCCTTCATAATAACTATATCTCTATCTACAATCTATGTTGCTTCAATCCCAACCTAAAATAAGCAGGCGCTAAAGTACGTCTTCTGTACTTTAGCGCCTGCTTATTTCTAAGATGCCCCTATTTTATGTCATTACTTTGAGGATCGACTATGTTTAAGCACCATAAGAAATTATCCCATGCGGAATACCAGCCACTGAAGATTTCAGAAGAATCATCCCAACGAACTTCAAATTTCTTGTGGCCATCTATTTCCACTAAATATAAGGTAAGCGTCTCGTCTTTTTTAGCAACGACTAACTTCATACCATGCTCGAGCTCTTCCTCCGTAAATGGAACATCAGAAACAGAACGTAATTGTGCCTGTTCAAATACTTGTTTGTTAATAATTTTGTAATTCATTATAAGCCCCCAATAAAATACTTCTTTTTTATACTTATTGTATTGAAAAACATAGAACTATAAAAGTATAACCTAAATTTAATCAACGTTTAAACAACTTAATTTTTTTCATTGAACAAAAAGAAGAGAATTCACTTATCTTGTGAATTCTCCACTTCATACATTACTGCTCTTTTATAGCTCTATGAAAAACCTACACTACAATTTACTATTTTGTAATATGACGCATCGTTGGGAACAATAATACATCACGAATTGATGGTGAATTTGTTAGTAGCATAATTAAGCGGTCAATACCGATACCTAGACCACCTGTTGGAGGCATACCGTATTCTAATGCTTCAATGAAATCATTGTCCATTTCATGTGCCTCATCATTACCTGCTTCTTTTTCTGCTAATTGCGCTTCAAAGCGTTGGCGTTGGTCGATTGGGTCATTTAACTCCGTGAAGGCATTTGCATGTTCACGACGAACGATGAATAACTCAAAGCGATCTGTAAAACGCTCGTCCTCTGGATTTTTCTTCGCAAGAGGTGAGATTTCTACTGGATGACCAAATACAAATGTAGGCTGTACAAGTGTCTCTTCTACTTTCTGTTCAAAGAATTCATTGATAATATGACCTACTTCATGAACATCCTTCACTTCTACTCCATGCTCTTTAGCAAGCGCTTGTGCTTGTTCTTTTGTCATTGGCTGCCAGAAATCTACACCCGTTGCCTCTTTTACAGCATCTACCATGTGAACCCGTTTCCAACCTACCGCAAGATTAATTTGATCTTCTCCATATTGAACTGTTGTTGTACCTAGAACTTCTTGGGCAACATGTGCAATAAGGTTTTCAGTTAGAGACATGATATCTTGATAATCAGCATATGCTTCGTATAGTTCAATCATTGTAAATTCAGGGTTGTGGCGTGTAGAAATTCCTTCATTACGGAACACACGTCCGATTTCGTAAACTTTCTCTAAACCACCAACTATTAAACGTTTTAAGTGCAATTCGATTGCAATTCGCATATATAATTCCATATCAAGTGCATTGTGATGCGTAATAAATGGACGAGCAGCTGCGCCACCAGCAATTGTGTGAAGCATTGGAGTTTCTACTTCTAAGTATCCAGCATTATCTAAATAATTACGGATTGCACGGATAATTTTAGAACGAGTGATAAATGTTTTTTTGCTATCTTCGTTTGTCATTAAATCTAGGTAACGTTGGCGATAACGTTGCTCAACATCCTGTAAGCCATGGAATTTCTCTGGCATAGGACGTAGCGCTTTTGTCAGGAACGTGAATTCCTCAGCCTTTACAGAAAGTTCTCCCACTTGTGTACGGAATACGTTACCGCGCACACCTACGATGTCTCCTAAATCAGCTTGTTTAAATAATTCATACGCTTCTTCGCCTACATGATCTTGGCGAACATAAATTTGAATTTGACCACTTAAATCCTGAATATGCGCAAAGCCAGCTTTTCCTTTACCACGTTTCGTCATAATACGGCCCGCAATAATAACCTCTTGAAGGTTTTCCTCAAGCTGCTCTTTTGTTTGATCTGCAAATTGCTCACGTACTTCTGTTGATAAATGTGTACGCTCAAAACGGCTTCCAAATGGATCTTGTCCGTTTTCTAGTATAGTTGTCATCTTTTGGCGTCTCACCAATAGTTGATCATTTAATTCTTCTATATTTGACACTTGTTTCACTCCTTAAGTAAATTGTCCGCGTTTACGTCCATAATATTTCTATTGTACACAATTTTAGTGCTGTAATCATCTGTTTCAGTTTATTTTCAACCTAATACAAAATAATTAATAATTCTAAAAATTAAAGTTGCAGCTAAAAGGCGTCTCTACCAAATTGTAGAGACGCCCATCATGTATCTATATAATTAATTCTTTGGCTTCTGGAACAATCAATTTAGATTCGCTCTCTTCATACTCCTGTACAAGACCATTTAACAATGCGCGAAGCTCTGCCGCAGTTTCAGTTTGGTTAATGGCATTGCGTGCTTTACCATTGCCGCGAATCCCTTTTAAATACCATGATGCATGTTTACGCATTTCCCGAACTGCAATTCCTTCTCCTTTTAATTGAAGAAGTCGTTCAAAGTGTAATAGACATACATCCATTTTTTCACGTACACCTGGTTCTTCTTTTAATTCACCTGTTTCTAGGTATTGAACCGTACGGTAGATCATCCATGGATTACCTAAAGCAGCACGTCCAATCATTACTGCATCTACGCCTGTAGTTTCAAGCATGCGTTTCGCGTCTTGTGGTGTTTCCACGTCCCCATTACCAAGCACAGGAATGCTGACATTTTCCTTCACTAGACGAATGTAATCCCAGTTCGCTTTACCTTCATACATTTGTACACGTGTACGACCATGAACTGCTACTGCAGATGCACCTGCCCGCTCCACAGCTTGGGCATTTTCAATTGCAAAAATATGCTCTTCGTCCCAGCCAATACGCATTTTTACGCTAACTGGTTTTTTGACGGCATCCACAACAGCCGCTACCATTTCATATACTTTATCTGGATTAAGTAGCAAGCGTGCACCCGCTTCACATTTTATGATTTTATTAACAGGGCATCCCATGTTGATATCAATAATATCAGCAGTTGTATTTTCATCCACATATTTCGCTGCTTCCACTAAGGTTGCTTTATCCCCACCAAAGATTTGCAATGACAGAGGATTTTCGCGTTCATCGATATAAAGCATACCTAATGTTTTTTCATTTTTTTGGACAATGCCCTTATCACTAATCATTTCAGCGTATACGAGACCTGCACCAAACTCCTTAACCGTTAATCGGAAAGCAGAGTTACAAATCCCAGCCATTGGCGCTAATACTACTCGATTGTCCATGACAATATCGCCAATTTGAAATGGCTTCTCTGTTGACTGACCCAACGTTTTTCTTCCTCCTCTATAGGCTTTACCTATTTTTCTCTAGCTATCGTTAATGCTATACGCTGATAATTCATTCCTACACCATTACTTAATTCACCGTTGAAGGCTCATTAAAAAGTTTCCAGAAGATCACGCCTTCCTTTTCACAATCCATTTGCTGTAACAGATCATGCGCTTGTTGTAGCTGTTCATCCAGTGGTGAAGGTGTAATCTCTATAAGTGGTACTAGGACGAATGCTCGCTCATACATTCTTGGATGAGGAACAATTAAGCTCTCCGTTTCAATATTCTCTTGATTGTAAAGTAAAATGTCAAGGTCAATAACCCGTGGGCCCCAGCGAAATTCTCTTACACGCCCTAATTCCTGTTCGATTGCTTGGCAAATCTTCAACATCTCAGCAGACGATATATCTGTTTTTAGATGAACAGCTATATTTAAAAAATCTGCCTGATCCGTATAACCTACAGCTGCTGTTTCATAAACAGATGAAACACGAATTAGCTCAATTTCCTTCTTTTCCTTTAAAAGGGCTACTGCGTGCTGAAGATTCTCATATCTCTCTCCCATATTTGTTCCGATAGATAAATAGACATCCTTCATTAGAAATCACCTCTCGTTACCTCAACAGATACCTCTTTGTAATAGCCATGAATGGGTGGGTCTGGTTTAATGAGCTCTACACGAACGCCCTCTACTTTATCCGGATAGGTTGCTAAAATTGCATTCGCTATTTTCACAACAAGAGCCTCAATAAGCTTAAACGGTTCGCCTTCTACAATATCGCGACATAACGCATATACCTCTGCATAATTAACTGTATAAGAAAGATCATCCGTTTCCCCAGCTTTTGTCATATCTACTGCAAGCGAAACATTTGCTCGGAAGCGTTGACCTAGAGTCGTTTCCGCGGCTAACACACCATGATAGCCATAAAACTGCATGTCCTTTAAATGAATATAATCCATCAAGCTTCCTCCTTAAACAAACGTTTACCCACTAATACATCCGCCATATGTGTTGTACGCGCCATTTCCTTTACATCGTGAACTCTGATCATATGACAGCCCTTTTCAATTCCATAAGCCACCGTTGCACTTGTCCCTTCAAGACGCTCCTCAACAGGTAGCTTTAAAACATTACCAATCATTGATTTACGTGATGTTGCTAATAATACCGGATAGCCCATAGCCACTAATTCCGTTAAGTGTTGCATCATAGCTATATTTTGTGCAGTATTTTTAGCAAAGCCAATACCTGGATCTAAGATGATATGATGATCAGGGACTCCAGCTTGCTGTGCGATGGCAATACTTTTTTCTAAATCTGCCTTTGCAGTCGTCCAAAAATCAACGCCATAATCCATATTTTCACGATTATGCATTAAAATGATAGGAACATGTAAATCTGCGGCCACCTGAGCAATTTCTGGTTCTGCTTTCGCTCCCCAAATATCATTGATTATATGTGCGCCCGCTTCAATTGCAGCACGCGCTACACTTGCTTTATACGTATCAACAGAAATAACGGCCTTTACTTCTTTTGCTAATGCTTGAATAACGGGCACAATGCGTGCAATTTCTTCTTCATCTGAAATTCGTTCATACCCTGGACGTGTAGATTCCCCACCTACATCAATGATTTTTGCTCCTTCAGCTACCATTTTTTTCGCTTGAGCAACAGCAGCCACCACATTGTTATACTTTCCTCCATCAGAGAAGGAGTCTGGTGTAACATTTAGAATCCCCATAACAAATGTTTCTTGTGTATAGTCTAATGTAATACCATTAATCGTTAATGGTTTCGTATATTTTTCTAGCATGTAAACGCTCCTTTATCCTTGCTGTACTTCTTGAATAAATGCCCCATGCAAAAGCGAATAAATAGGTCCTTTATTGCCTAAAAATCGCTGGTTATCCAAGCTACTAATAGGCACAAACTCTTGTACTGAATTGGTAATGAAGCATTCCGTACTCTGTAGTAAGTCTTCTTTTGTATAAAAGCCTTGCTGTACTTCGATATCTAGCACATTGGCCTTCTCTATAATCCATGCACGAATAATCCCTGGTAAAATACCTGTCTCCAAGGAAGGCGTATATAGTATATCATTTTTTACCCAAAAAACATTTGATGTCACACCTTCAGCCACATAGCCTTGTTCCGTTAAAAAGAAACCTTCTTGTTTGGCCAGTGATGGCATTTCAAAGCGACCAAGTACGTTGTTGCCATAATGATGCGATTTAACTCGTACCCCTTGTTCAGGTGTATTGCGTGTTGTAGTAAGCCATTGTGCAATCTTTTCAGTACCACGCGGTGTGTCCTGAAGTTCCTTGCGAAAAATGATGACATTGGGTTGCCTATATTCTGTTGGCTGTAATCCAATATTATGCTCTCCAGCGGATACATTTAAACGGAAGTAGCCATCCTGACCGCCTGCCAGTTGATTTAGTTGTTGTACAACCTCAAGTAATACATTTTCAGAATAGGTTAAATGAATGTGATATTGTGATAAAGCATGCTGTAATCTTTCCATATGTTCTTCCCAGCAGAATACCTGACCCCTATATGTTCGGAACGTTTCAAAAAATCCCAAACCGTATAAAAACCCATGATCAAATGGCGAAATCCGCAAATCCTGGGCCGCCATATAGTTTCCATTCATCCAGCACTGCATCTATTTCACTCCTTCTACATACATCTCTATAAATTGGCGAAGAAGTTTTTTCCCTTGCTCCGTCATAATGGATTCTGGATGATATTGTACACCCTCAATTGGATATTCCTTATGACGAAGACCCATAATTTCTCCCTCTTCTGTCCAAGCTGTTACTTCTAGACACGCTGGTAATGTCTCCTTTTCTACAATAAGAGAGTGATAGCGAGTTGCTTGGAATGGATTTGGCATACCTTTATGCAAACCTACTTCTGCATGCAGCACGGGTGATGTCTTACCATGCATTAGACGTTCCGCTCGTATGACATTGCCACCAAACACCTGTGCAAGTGCCTGATGTCCAAGGCAAACCCCTAAAATCGGAATATTTCCTGCGAAATATTTAATAATGTTCAGGCTTTCACCCGCCTCATTCGGACTACAAGGTCCTGGAGAAATAACAATCATATCGGGTGCAAGTTGTTCTATTTCCTCTACTGTCATAACATCATTACGTTTCACAACTATCTCATGACCAAATTCACCCAAATATTGGACGATGTTATAAATAAATGAATCATAATTGTCGATCATTAAAATCATTTTGCTCGCTCCTCTGCCATTGCCTTCGCCTGCCACATTGCCTTCGCTTTGTTTAAAGATTCCTGATACTCTCTTTCGGGAACAGAGTCAATGACAATGCCTGCGCCAGCCTGAATATGCGCAACCCCATCTTTTATAAATGCTGTACGGATCACAATATTAAACTCCATATCACCGGTAAAGCCTAGCCAGCCGATTGAGCCTGTATATAAACCACGTCGTACAGGCTCCAATTCTTCAATAATTTCCATAGTGCGGATCTTTGGCGCTCCCGTAATTGTCCCACCTGGGAACATTGCACGAATAACATCTGCATTCGTTTTGCCTTCTGCTATTTCTCCTCGCACATTTGAAACGATGTGCATAACATGTGAATAGCGCTCAATGACCATAAACTCATCCACTTCCACTGTTCCATAGGTCGATACTCGGCCTAAATCATTACGCTCTAAATCCACTAACATTACATGCTCAGCACGCTCTTTTTCATTATCAATTAACTCCTGAGCCAATGCTAAATCTTCCACTTCGGATTTTCCTCTTGGTCGAGTACCCGCAATTGGTCTCGTCGACAACTCATTGCCTTGACGCTTGACTAATAACTCTGGTGATCCAGAAACAACAGCAAAATCAGGTGCTTCAATATAAGCCATATATGGTGACGGATTAAACGCTCGAAGTGCCTCATAGACATCCATTGCAGTTGCATTTAGGTTCTTAGACTGACGAACAGATAAATTCACCTGAAAGACATCACCTTGCGCGATATACGTTTGTATTTTTTTAACCGCTGCCTCGAAATCAGCTCCTGCAAATGAAACAAGTAATTCGTTCTCATCATTCATAACTTCTGTAGCATTTGTTTTTTCAAATTTGCGCGCGCCTAATCCAGCCTGTGCTGCAACATGCCAGTTGTTAGCCCATTCTTCCAAGTTGACCTCATTATCTTCTAGCTTCATAAGTGTCACTGTATTTGTTTTCACATCATGTACTGCCCAACAATCAAAAATATAATAATAGATATCTGGTACTTGTAGATCATCTATTGCCGTATTAGGAAGCTCCTCAATTTTACGGGCATAATCATACGCAACGAATCCAATAGCCCCTCCCTGAAAAACAGGAAGCTCTGCATTATAAGTAACCCGATATTCCGCCACAAGCTCTTCCAATAAGTCGAGGGACTCACCTTGTAAAACTTCTTGTCTACCATTTCTCCAATTTACTAAAAGCCCACCCTCTACTGATTGTGCGATAGCTAATGGATTCCACGCAGCTATTGAAAAATGTCCACCACGTCCACTTTCTAAAAACACATGTGCTTGCTGAGTCTCTGTCTGATTTTTATAGCTATAAAAAAATGAATCTGCATCCATCGTTAATGTTTTCGTAAGTATTGTCTTCAAGTTATTTTCCCCTTTAAACATATGATGTGATTCCATCTTAACTTGATTATTACATAGAAGCGAATATTTTTATAATTTTCATAGTGTCCATTTTTTTGCATTAAAAAGGACTCCTTTTATAAAGGAGCCCTTAGTGTTGAAAAACAAAATAGTCAATTGAAAGGTAGAAATGGATTTCCGTTGCAGGCTACTTGCTTTCCTATGGGCGAGCGCCGAATTGCTTCCTCCGCTACCGCTTCGTTTAGAGTTTTGCCTGTCTCGCTATCTCACGGGATTCAAGTAGCCCTCCACTCCAATCCACAAAAGTGTTACCTTTTTAGCAAAGGTTTTTAAATAAAGTGAAGATGTTCACTACTCTTTATGAAGGAGTGTTGTCACGCATCACTTCTCCACATTAAAAATAAGTGCCTCTCCTCTCTCTAATAAGACAAATAGTGGGCTATTTTGTTCACTACTACTAGTATGAAAGAGGGAAAGACACTTTTACAGAATGGTTGATTGGAGTGGAGCCAGCGTCACTCCTAGGGGATTTAGCGTCACAGAGGAGACCCTAGAGCGAACGCTAGTGAGGGAAGCGGCTCATCGGACGCCCCCTGGAAAGGACGCTGGCGGAACGGAAATCAACCCCTCGCCTTGTAAAATTGCTTTTTCTGCCGTTGACATCACCTTTTTTCAACAACAAGGACTCCTTTTATAAAGGAGCCCTTACATAAAAAACTTTAATTAGTCTTCAAATTGATATAAAGGTGTTGATAGGTAACGCTCACCGTTAGAAGGCACAATAGCAAGAACATTCGAACCCTTGCCTAAACGTTTTGCCGCTTCAATTGCAGCATAGATTGCAGCACCAGATGAAATACCACATAGGATTCCTTCTTCACGTGCTACTTTACGTGCTACTTCAAAAGCAACCTCATTTTCAACAGGGAATACTGAAGAATAGACTTCCGTATCTAAAACTGCTGGTACAAATCCAGCGCCAATTCCTTGAATTTTATGTGGCCCTGGTTGACCACCAGAAAGAACTGGTGAATCTTTTGGCTCAACAGCAATGATTTCAATGCTTGGATACTTTTCTTTTAAGACAGCACCTGCACCAGTGATTGTACCACCTGTACCAACACCCGCTACAAATGCGTCAAGTGTTAGGCCATCAAATGCTTCTACAATTTCAGGACCTGTTGTTAAACGGTGAATTACCGCGTTCGCTGGATTCGTAAACTGTTGTGGCAGGAAGTAGCCATGCTCTGCAGATAGTTCTTCTGCTTTAGCAATTGCCCCCTTCATACCCGCTGGACCAGGCGTTAACACAAGCTCTGCACCATAAGCACGCAATAAATTACGACGCTCTAAGCTCATTGTTTCTGGCATAACTAAAATGGCTTTATAACCTTTAGCAGCAGCAATCATTGCAAGACCAATACCTGTATTACCAGAAGTCGGCTCAATAATTGTACCACCTGGTTTTAATGTCCCGTCTTTTTCCGCAGCTTCGATCATCGCTAAAGCTAAGCGGTCTTTTACTGAGCTTCCTGGATTAAAATATTCTAATTTTACATACACAGTACCTTCATTTTCACTTGTTGCATGGTTTAATTTTACAATTGGTGTTTTACCAACTAATTCAGCTACCGAGTTTGCTAATCTACTCATTTACTAATCCACTCCCAATCCCTACTATTTTTATAGGTTTTACTTATTTTGTATTTTATCAATTTTTCCATTCGATTGTCAATAAATAAAGCATATATTTTCAGAATATTTATCATTGCGTTGAAAAGGAAAAACTTTATCATCGGCTAAAGAAAAAGAATCTGCATCTATTGGGTAAATCACTACAAATGCCTGTAAGTTTGATCAGACTCATTTTACCCCGCAAAACCTGCAGACTCTTTCATGTATTATTTTTCTTTTTTAGACTCTCCATAATACCAAGTAGCATTAAATTCAGACCAAAATGCTTCTGGCGTAACAGATTGCGGCAATTGCTCTAAAGCTAATTCACGCTCAATATGTTCTTTCACATCGTCATATGTAAAGGATTGTCCTTCTAATACCTCTTGCACTTGAACAATGCCATAATGACCATTATCTAACTTAAAGGCTTTACTTACCTCATTTGCCTTTATCGATTTCACAGCATTAATAATTGCAGGGTCTAGATTTTCCTGATTCTCTGTAAGAAAACCAATATCTCCTCCTAAACTTGCTGAAGCACTATCAACAGAGATTTCTCGTGCCAGCACTGTAAAGTCAGAGCCATTTTTTAATTCACCCAATGCCTCATCAGCAGCTTTTTTTGAATCGACCTCAATAAAATTCGTACGATAGCTTGTTTTTGTATTATATAATCCTTGATTTTCCTCATAATACTTTTCAACGCTTTCTTCCTCTATCACTACGTCTTTCGTGAGTACCTTATCCAATATAAGCTGTGAACGAATCTTTTGGCGTAGTTGCTCTGCCGAAAGATTTTGCATGGCTGTATCAAACTTATCTTGAGCAGATCGCATTAACGCTAGTTCAAGATCAATTTCCTGATCAGTAACTTTAATTTTATATGTTTTTGCTGCCTTTTCCATTACTGTTTCATTCACTAAATTTTGCAGTGTTTCTTTACCATATCGTTCTTCCATGGCAATCATCCACTCTTGGCGTGTGATAACATCCCCGTCAATGGCAGCGACTTGTTCGTCGCTACCAATTTCTTGACCTTTGTTTGGGATCAACCAACTAATGAACCATAAAATATTTCCTAATAACAAAACGGCTATGACAGCTAAAGCAGGTTTTGTCTTTAAACGACGTTGCAATAAAGGAGTTTGGTTTGGTGTTACATTGGTTGAAGGTCGCCGATTACGCGTTGAGCTCATCGATAAACCCTTCTAGCTCATCTTTAGAAAAGCTGTATGTCTCTAAGCAGAAGTGACATTGTGCTTCTGCACCGCCATCCTCATCAATCATTTCTCTAATTTCTGCTGTTCCTAGACCTAAAATTGCCGCACCAAACCGCTCTTTTGAACATTGACATTTAAATTCAACTGGCATGGAATCTAGAATTTGTAGATGTCCATTGCCTAATACAGCTTCTAAAATTTGCTCTGGTGTAAAACCTTTTTCAATCATTTTTGAAACAGGCTCTATTGTAGCAAGATGTTGTTCAATTTCAGTAATTGTTTCTTCCTCACAGCCTGGCATTAATTGAAGTATAAATCCACCTGCTGCAAGAATAGTGTTGTCTGGATTAACTAATACGCCTAAACCTACGGATGATGGTACTTGCTCAGATGTAGCAAAATAATAAGTAAAATCTTCAGCAATTTCGCCAGAAACAATTGGTGTTTGCCCTGAAAACATATCTCTCAAGCCAAGGTCTTTAACGATTGTAAGAGCTCCTTCTGTTCCAACGCCTGCTCGAACATCTAACTTACCTTGCTCGTTTAAATCAAAGTGTACATGAGGGTTTGTCACAAATCCACGCACTTCTCCATGCGCATTACTATCAATTACCATTGGGCCAATTGGGCCGTTGCCCTCAATTTTAATCGTGATTTTCTCCTCACCTTTTAACATGGCTCCCATCATAACAGCCGCTGTCATTGAACGACCTAAAGCTGCTGATACAACTGGCCATGTATCGTGACGGCGTTGCACTTCTCCTACTGTGGCTGTTGTACGAGCTGCAAACACACGAACTTGCCCATTAAATCCTAAACCTCTTACTAAATAATCATTCATAAATGGAATGTCCCTCATTTCCTATTGGTTACGTTTATAGAGCTTATATAAACCCTTTAACGTTAAAAATGGATCTACAACATCTATAATTTGTGTCTCCCCTGCGATTAGATTTGCTAAACCACCTGTAGCAATTACTAATGGCTCCTCTTTACTTTGTGCTTTCATACGATTAACAATGCCCTCTACTTGTCCAACAAAGCCATAAAAAATTCCTGCCTGCATAGCAGAAACGGTCGTTTTTCCCACTATATGTGTAGGTCGAACGATTTCAATACGCGGCAATCTTGCAGCCTGAGTATAAAGAGCCTCTGTAGAGATAGTGATGCCTGGCGCAATAGCACCACCCATGTAATCGCCCTTTTCGTTCAAATAACAATAGGTTGTTGCTGTACCAAAATCAACTATGATACAAGGGGCCTTATATAAATCTAGAGCTGCTATGGCATTCACAATGCGGTCAGACCCAACCTCGCGAGGATTTTCGTATTTAATATTTAAACCCGTTTTCACACCTGGTCCTACTACTAAAGGCTTTTTTCGAAAATACTTCTGACACATCGCCTCTAACGAAAACATAATTGGTGGCACAACTGAGGATATAATAATGCCTGTTATTTGTTCAAACGAAATGCCTGCATGATTAAAAAATGAAAGAACTTGCATGGCATATTCATCTTCTGTTTTATGAAGATCCGTCACCATACGCCAATGGAAGGCTAATTGATCGTTGTCATCATAGACACCTAATACAATATTTGAATTCCCTGCATCTAAAACTAAAATCAAAACTGACACCTCCCATATCGCCATTGTAACTTTCCCAATCCTCATGTTACAACTTTCTATCTAACTGAAATGAAGTTAAAACACTTTAGAAAATGATACCATACTTTTTATCTTGATTCAGCAGATGTTGTTTGTACCGTAGGCGAAGTGTCAGCTACAGGCTGGAGAAGATTTTTCATGCTTTCTTTAAAAAGAGGCCCCTAAAATTGGCAGCCTCTCTTGAAATCATTTGAAATTAAATTTTTCTGGATCTGGACCACAACGCAAGCCATCGTTCATTGCATCCAACTGTGTCATTTCCTGCTCAGTTAACACAAAGTCAAAAACATCTAGGTTTTCAGTCATACGTGCAGGTGTCATCGTTTTTGGAATCGTGACAACATTATGTTGCACATCATAGCGTAACACAATCTGTGCAGGCGTTTTACCGTATTTAGAGGCTAGCTCTTGAATCAACGCTTCTTCCAGTAGAGATCCATTCATCAATGGAGACCATGCCTCCACCTGTATGCCCTTATCCTGGCAATAAGCACGAACTTCCTCCTGTGTTAAATGTGGATGGAATTCGATTTGATTAATAACAGGGACAACAGTCGTTTCCTTCAAAAGGCTTTCCAAATGGTGTACATGGAAATTACTAACACCAATTGAGCGTACTCGACCATCTTGATAAATCTTTTCTAGCGCTTTGTAAACCTCAATATAATTTTGGTCTATGCCTGGCCAATGTACTAAATATAAATCCAAATAGTCTAATCCTATTTTCTCCAAACTGCTATCATATGCGGCAAGTGTTTCTTCATAGGAAAGTCCATCGTTCCAAACTTTTGATGTGATAAATAGTTCTTCACGAGTTACTAAGCCTTCTTCAATGGCTGCTCGTATTCCTCGCCCAACACTTTCTTCGTTACGATATACTTGTGCTGTATCAATACTACGATAACCTTTTGCAATCGCTGTTTTTACTGCTTCAGCTAGGTCATCTCCTTCAGGTACTCGAAAAACACCATAACCAACCAAAGGCATTTTAAGACCATTATTCAATGCAACATTTCCCATGTTTAAACACTCCTATCTGTTTTAGCTCACAAATACCACATCTATCCTAAATGCAGCTTGTCTTTTTTACTACTATATCCTAATGCTTATTAGCAAGAAAAGGCAAAGAAAAAGACTGCTTACTGAACTAGTAAACAGTCTTCCTATTTTTAATCACGTTTTTCATCGATACCCTTAGGTGCATCATTTGGTTCTTTACGCTCTTTTGCTAGATCCAAAGTTGTTGGATTTGGCTCTTTACTTAGTAGCTCTTTTTCAACAACAGGTTCACCAATTGTATCTAATGTTGGCTTTGCTTCAATCTTTGGAGTAGTGTCCTCAATTTGTTCTACAGCCTCTGGTTCAGGTAATACACCATGATCACGTAAATGCTCAATTTCCTGTGCATTTAATGTTTCTTTTTTCATTAGCGTATTGGCAATTAAATCAAGCAGATGGCGTTTTTCCGTAAGGATACGTTTAGTACGCTCATACTGTGTATCAATAATTTTTTGCATTTCTTTATCAATTTCATAGGCTATTGAATCAGAATAGTTTTGGTCAGAATTAAAGTCACGGCCAAGGAATACATTACCGCCTTGACTTGAGCCAAATTGCATTGCTCCAAGATTCTCACTCATTCCGTATTCAGTAACCATAGCACGGGCAATGCTTGTAACCTTTTGGAAATCGTTATGAGCTCCTGTAGAAACTTCACCAAGAACAATTTCTTCAGCTACACGACCACCAAGAAGACCTGCAATACGATCTAAAAGCTCTTGCTTTGTAGTAAAGAAGCGCTCTTCCTTCGGTAACATAATCGCATATCCACCCGCTTGCCCACGAGGAACAATTGTTACTTTGTGTACTGTATCAGCCTCATCTAGTTCAAGACCAACAACTACGTGGCCAGCTTCATGGAAGGATACCAGTTTCTTCTCTTTGGCTGAATATACGCGACTAGCTTTTGCAGGACCAGCGATTACTCGGTCTGATGCCTCATCGATATCTGTCATATTAATAGTGCGTTTACTTTTTCGAGCTGCTACAAGCGCCGCTTCGTTTAGTAAGTTTTCTAAGTCCGCACCTGAGAAACCTGGCGTACGTTGAGCAACTGCTGCTAAATCAACTGTATCTGCTAAAGGCTTATTGCGTGCATGTACTTTAAGAATTGCCTCACGTCCTTTTACATCAGGATGCCCTACTGTAATTTGACGGTCAAAACGACCTGGACGTAATAATGCTTTATCTAAAATATCTGGGCGGTTTGTTGCGGCAATGATAATAATCCCTTCATTGGCACCGAAACCATCCATTTCAACTAATAATTGGTTTAATGTTTGTTCACGCTCATCATGGCCTCCACCGAGACCAGCACCACGTTGACGACCTACTGCATCAATCTCATCGATAAAGATGATACATGGAGCATTTTTCTTAGCATTTTCAAATAGATCTCGAACACGTGAAGCCCCAACACCGACAAACATTTCTACGAAGTCAGAACCTGAGATAGAGAAGAATGGAACGCCTGCTTCACCTGCTACTGCTCGTGCAAGTAATGTTTTACCTGTACCTGGAGGACCTACAAGTAAGATACCCTTTGGAATACGGGCACCGATTTCAGTGAATTTGCGGTGGTCTTTTAAGAATTCTACCACCTCAACAAGCTCTGCCTTCTCTTCATCAGCACCTGCTACATCTGTAAAACGTACTTTTTTCTTTTGATCATCATACAGTTTAGCCTTACTTTTACCAAAGCTCATCACTTTATTACCGCCACCTTGAGATTGGCTCATTAGGAAGAAGAATAAGAAAATGATGATAATGAAAGGAATAATTCCTGTAAAGAATTGAATCCATCCACTAGTTTCTGGTGCTGCTAAAAAACTAATATTACTATTTTTATCCTTAGCAGCCTCATCGATGCGGTCCATTAAAGATTGGTTTTCACGAGGGATGTTTGTAGTAAAGCTTTCCCCTTTTTCATACCCCTTCAGTGTTCCTTCAACGACGTAAACTGATTTATCAGGTTGAATTGTAGCACTTGTTATTTCTTTCTTATCTAGAGCTTCTTGAAACTCATGATAAGTTAATTCTTTCGTTGGTGAATTTCCACCATTGAAAGTACCAAAAATACCGATAATCACTAGGAAAATCAGTAGATAGAATATGGTATATCGAAATATTCGATTCATCTCCAGCCTCCTCATTACAAACAGAAAAATTATAAGTAAAATCTTAACATATCATGATTTCATCATACAACGAAAAGCCCTACTTAAAAAATGTTTCGTTCACTTATTGCCGTTATCACAACAGTTTTTAGGCCATCTTTATATGTCCCAGCGTAATTGTACCTGTTCCTCGGGCTCGATATAGCTGAACATTGTGTCAAGATTTTGAATTATGTTAAACATAACAAAAAATACATGACTTGCGCTGGAGACCTTTACTTGTTATAGCTTTTGTATCTTAGAAAGAATATACCTCAGGCTTCAAAATACCGATATAAGGTAAGTTACGATATTTCTCAGCGTAATCTAAGCCATATCCTACAACAAAGCCATCTGGCACTTTAAAACCAACATAGTCAGCAGATAAATTCACTTTTCGACCTGATGGTTTATCAAGTAATGTAACAATTTTAATGGACTTTGCTTTACGGTATTTAAATAAATCTACTAGATAGCTTAAAGTTAAACCACTATCAATAATGTCCTCGATAATTAATACGTCACGTCCCTCAACGCTTGTATTCAAATCCTTTAAAATCTTTACTTCACCTGATGACACGGTAGCATTACCATAGCTAGAGACATCCATGAAATCCAGTTCGATGAAAGAATCGAAACGTTTCATTAGGTCCGTCATAAATGGCATTGCCCCTTTAAGAACGCCAACAGCTAATGGAAATGCATCTTTGTATTCCTCTGTTAATTGCGCGCCTAAGTCTGCAATTCTTTCTTGCAATTGTTCTTCTGTAATCATAATTTTTTCGATGTCGTTTTGTAACATATCGATTCCTCCTCGTGATGTATCAAAAAATCTTCAACCTATTACGTTGAAATATTTTACAAAGACCTTAGTCTACGATGAGCACTGTATCATCGTTTGGTTGCGGAGTGGTTGAAAAAAATATTCCCATACGCACACCAATTACCGCTACCACCTCATCAGATTGAGAAATCAGTAACGGCCAGCTATTTCGCTCATTTAAAGGAATCTTTTCATCTATAAAAAGGCGAGATAAGCGTTTTGGCTGATCCATTCCTTTTAACAGCATTCTATCTCCATCCCTGCGTGCCCGAACATAGAGCGGTAGGTGGAGTTTGCTAGCGTTAAAATAAAAAAGTTGTGCAGTATCCGTCAGCAATTCAGACGATAAATCATGCAAATTGACTACGCGTAAGCGCTCACCATTTGTCAGTGTTGTCCAGCCATTAGCAGTCGAAATAACCTGGTTTTCAGGAGAAGCTCGGCCTTCTAACGGCTCATTTTTCTGAATCGTTAATTTCCCATAACGGCGAACTGCTAGAAAATCTTCAGGTAAGTGAATTTCAGCATACCCTGCTGTTGTATCACAAAGCTTTAAAATTGAAGTCAATAAGGCATAACTTTGTATCGTATTTGAATCTTTGTAAAGATAGTTTAATAGTATTAAAATGAGCCTCCTTTGTAAAGCAAGTGGTACCAATTGAAAAGCCTCAATTTCCATGCTATATGTATTTTCGTTACTTCTTATGATAATTTGGGAAAATACATCTTGGGCCAATGTCATTAAAAAGGTATCGTCTTCTTGCAATTGCTTTGTGAAATGGGTCACCTGTTCAGTCACTCGCGGATTTTCTGCCTCCAGTAATGGTACCACATGATGTCTAAAACGATTGCGTACATAGGTATCTTTGGAATTGCTTGCATCTTCTCGATAATCCAAACCTTTTCTAAGTAAATATTCCCCTATTTCAGACTTTGTAACCGTTAAAAACGGACGAATTAATGATTTTCCTTCAAAAAGTCTTTGTGGACGTATGCCTTGCATACTATTCATTGTTGCATTTTTTGTAAGGGCCATTAATACTGATTCCAGTTGGTCATCCGCATGATGTGCAGTTACAAGCTTATTAGCATTTGTTTTTTGCAAAACTTCTTTGAAATATCGATACCTTTCCCTACGACAAATTAACTGTGTATTACCGTTTTCCTGTGCCATAATTGCTGGTATTGGAATTTCCGTAGCATGTAAGTAAACACCATTATCGTCACAATATTTTTGAACAAAAGCTCTATCCTCAGCAGAGGCTTCCCCTCTCAACATATGATCAACATGTACAGCCTCCACCTGAATGTTCCACTGCTCCTGTGTTTGAACAAAGTAATGAAGTAAAGCCATAGAGTCTACCCCACCCGAAACGGCGATGAGAAGATGGTCGCCTTGCTGTAATAATTGCTCTTCTTCAATAAATGTTTTGACCTTTAATTCAAATGACAAACGCTTCTCCTCCCCTTTTCGTTGTTATTTTATGATGATTTACTCATAGAATACTGAGCTGGCCTAAAAACAGCCCATGTCGGTACAACATGCGTCACCTCTAACATTAATACTGTACAGTCATCTTCTATTTCAAAATAACCTTGGAATGATTGCATAATGGTTGTTAGCTTTTCTTGAATGGTTTTATTTGTACTTGCTACCTGCTGTGCGAAAGCTAAAAATGTCTCCTCTTGTTCATCCCAATCAGCTACACTTGAGAACAGGCCGTCTGAATGCATTAAAATAACGTCTCCTGCCTTTAGTTTTCTTTTTTCAGCTTCAACTGTTGAAATAGATAGGAATCCTACAGGTGCTGCATTACTTTCAACTTTCAGTACCTCTTTACCACGCAAAATGTAGGTTGACATTCCACCAGCCTTCCACGACCACAAATCGCCGTGCTGTAAATCGACAAGTGCAAAATCAAGAGTTGCATACATATCATCTTGTTGCTTTAATGCCATGACATAATGGAGCGTATGCATGGCAGTTTCTGGATTCATATTGTAATTTAGACACTCTCGCATCAAATGGATCAATTTTCTACTTTCATGTTGTGCTTCTTTACTTTGCCCCATACCATCAGACAGCAAAATTGCAAATAATCCAGGATGCAATTGGAAAAGGGCATGAGAATCGCCCGAGTATAATGTTGCATCTTTAGACATGCTATATATATCATACTCTACTTCAAAGCTAATAGCTGATCTAAAGCATATTTGAACATGACGAAACGGTATTTCACAGGCTACTACTTTTTCAATTTCAAAAGGTTCATCAAATATTTCATAAAGAATCGGCAGAATCATACGTTCAGCTAATGTCGTATCTTTCTCCCAATTGACACGTGCTGGTGCTAAGGCACAAACAATCTTTCTTGCTCCTGGTTTATTGCTTAAGACATCAAGTTGAAAACATTCAATATTGGCCTCCTTTAAGCGTTCAACAATGTCCTTTTCAACACTTACAAAAGAAATTGTATCCTCCTTCATCTCAGCAATTAGCTGATTCAAATGATTACTCATATCTCGAAGTTGTAAGGCAATCATTTTTTTACCATGGAAATATTGCCCGTTAATGCGTTCTCTATAGAGCTCTGTATCTAATTCCTCAAAAATTTTCGTGGATTTCACGCATTTATAGCGTATTTGTTCTTCTACACGATGAATAGCTGATTCCTTTCCTACTCCTTTCATATGAAACCAATCTGTCATCAGCTTGTCCATACCATTATTTTGCGCTCCCCAGCAATGATCGTAACGGAAACAACTTAAACAAGTATTCATTGGCGCTACTTCCTTTGCTGCTTCTACTGGTGCCGTCATAAAGCGATCAAACACAAGCTCCTTCATGAATTGCACAAAATGCTGAAAGTGCTCTAATTTATACGTTACATGTTCCGTTAACCAATTCTGTCGGGCTAGTAAAATCTCCTCTCGTTGTGGAAAGAGCTTGTCCCTTACCTTATCTGAATATTTCTTTGGAATTGTTAGAAATAGAATACTCCCAATGGCAATTGAGGTGAAATAAACACTATCTAAAGGCAATGTGGCGTCATAAAATAGAAAAAATACACTCGGTAAAATACTACCGATAGCAACACCAAATCTACCACCCTTCGCTCCCATACCCGCACACAATCCTGTTAAGGTAGCAACCGAGAGCATACCCGTAAACGAAAGCTTGGCCACACCGATAAGAGTCCCTAGTACTGCTCCAATAACAGTTGCTAACGGAACACTTCCAACCAATGCACCAAAACAGATAAAGAGCTGCAGTAAAAAAATAGGGAGTGAAAAATAGCTAATTACAACTGCTTGCATCCCGGTAAGCATGGCTGCAAAGACGACTAATCCTGAACCTAGTTTTTCATATGTCCAATGCGTCGTAAACCATTCATACGAGTTAACAAATAGTACCTGCATAAACAATGTCATAATAAGAGCTAAAGCTGCTTCACAGCCCACATAAAATTGTACAAGCACTGGTGGTAAGCCTTGATACATCACTCCTTGCCACATTATTTGTACCAGTAATACAGCTAAAGACACCGCAATACTTTGGGGCAGTTGCCAGTAACGGAAACGCATAATACATTCATACAGGAAGATTTGTAAAGCGAGAATAAGGACTTGTCCAAAGCCCAGAAAAAAGCAACCCGCTAAACTCCCAAATAAAACAAATTTGGCATACTCCCTATATTTCGTTCGGATAATGGCCCAAAAAGGAACTGAGAACGGTACAGTCGCTTCAAATACAACAGATTGAGCCAAGAAAAAGGCTGTTAAAAAAAAGAGAGAGCCTATTAGGATCTGCTTCTTTTTCAAACCTATTTTTTGGTCATCTACATTCGTTGTATTATACCATTCAATACTTGTCATTTAACTATCCCCTTTCCGCACTTTTGGTTATTATAAAAAATTATGTGTGGAAAGATTGTCTGACGTTGACATAAAAAAATATAAATATTTCGACTAATAGCTATTCATAAATACGAGAACTGGCAACAATTTCTATAGTAAAGGGCTGTTAATCAAAAGAAATATTGAAAAATCTATTTATTGAAGCAAAATAGTAATCACTTACTATTGGTCTTAAACCCTAATTTGAAGGGATTTTGCGTACTATTAGTGCCTTTATTCAGCTATTCCCCCCGATACATTTCTACGTAAGAACTAAAAATCCGCTAAAATATCCTGCTATGTTAATTCTCCTAAAATATCTTTAAATATTTTTTAATAAACCTACTTGACACTAGCACGATTGGCTTGTATTATTTAACTTGTTGCTTAAACGACATGCGGAAGTAGTTCAGTGGTAGAACACCACCTTGCCAAGGTGGGGGTCGCGAGTTCGAACCTCGTCTTCCGCTCCATTTATAAATTTGGCGGCCTAGCTCAGCTGGCTAGAGCGTACGGTTCATACCCGTAAGGTCGGGGGTTCGATCCCCTCGGCCGCCACCATATAGGCCCGTTGGTCAAGTGGTTAAGACACCGCCCTTTCACGGCGGTAACACGGGTTCGAATCCCGTACGGGTCATCTCAAATAGGCATCTCAGAATCTAGTTCTGAGATGCCTATTTTTATTTTACCCATCAGATAATTCTATCCGTCAGCTCAACTAAAGCTATGTGATAGAGTATAAAAATATGGCATACTAGTAAAAAGAGTGTTTTTAGGAGGTTTAATTCCCTTGAGTGCATTAACAAAGGCTGCTTTAATTTGCGGAAGTGGCTCAATGATTATTCTTATTTCAATTCTAATAAACTTACCGTTTTTTGTTCAAATAATCCTATTGCTTTGTGGACTAGCTGTGAGTGTATATGGTGTTTCTTTACTTGTCAAAATGGTAATCCATCCAGTGAAGAAAGAATCCATAGGTCCTTCAGATGAAAAAATGATAACACCCACAAAAAAGAAAAAGAGACCTTCTTCTACTTTGTAGGTACATTAAAAAAGGGAGTAGCTTTTTAAAAAGCTACTCCCAACTCTATTTCATACACTTTTTCTACGATTAAAACAGTCAGCAAACTACCCTCTTCTAGCTCCGCGACCTCCGCGTTTTGATTCTGTAGCACGTTTAAGTGTTGCTAGACGTTCATCACTATCTTTTAAGAAGCGTGCCATTTTTTGCTCAAAATTTTCTTTTGGCTGGTGGCGTTCGTTGCGATCATTAGAACGATTATCACGACGTGGGCGTGCTGGACGCTCTGGTCTCTCAGCTTGAGGCTTTGCTTTACGGATTGAAAGACCAATCTTTCCGTCCGCTTCAACATTCATCACTTTTACTTCAACTTCATCTCCAACTTTTAGATGCTCATTGATATCTTTTACATAATTGTCAGCAACTTCACTAATGTGAACTAAGCCTGTTTTGCCATCTGGCAGCTCAACGAATGCTCCAAAATTTGTGATTCCTGTTACTTTACCTTGTACCTTGCTGCCTACTTCAATTGACATAAAAAAAATGCTCCTCCTTAAAAATTAAGCGACTCTTTTGAGCCATGTAATCAATTTAATCAAACTTTTTACTGCAATAAGCTTCTCTTTTCATTATATATAACAATAAAAGAGTGTCAACAATACATAGCTTTTCAGTCGTCTTTTTTATCTTCCTTATCTGGAATTATGAAAATAATCTCACCTTTTTCCGATAAGTAGTACTCTTTTCTTAATAGCTTTGCGATATATTCATCATCCTGTAATTGTTTGATTTTAAGATTTAATGTATCTTGTTCTTCTTTCAATTCAGTGAGATGCTGATTCGCTTCTTCCTTGGATTTATCTTTTGCTGCTAATGTTTCATTTTGATGTGACAGCACATTTAAGAGAAGAGCAATAATAATGACTGGTACAATCGCAAAAAAGACAATACGACGTATTTTACGTTTTCGAGCCTGTTGTTTGCGATTTATAGCTCTATCCGTGTTACGGACATAGTCATTATCAAGCTTCGTGAAGTTTTGTGATTCATCATTTGATGAATGACGTCTAGTCATGCCCGCACCTCCGAAAATTATTGTTGCTTTTTATTATACTTCAAATATCGTAATTTTTTTAAAAAAGTGTAGGACAAATACGAATAAATTTTGACAAAAGGTCTTATAACAAACATAACAATATTTATGAATAATTGCAAAATTTGTCGAATAACAGTAACTATGAAGCGTACAATGAACCAGAAGGGTCTCCATGTTATATTCACCAAAATTCTAGCAACGAAACGTAAAAAGGTTTGAAAAAACGTTTGATACAAAAAAATTCCGGCTATTTGCGCTAGCGGGTCATAAGCCCGCCAAGCGCCATCTTTTAGCCAAAATAATAAATAGTATGTCAATCCTCCAAGTAGAATCCATGCTATTAACTCAACAACCATCATCCACTTTCGAAGGCTTGACCTTTTTGGAGTTGAAAAAACAATGAGCCTTATACTATCAATTATGAAACCAACTGCTATACCGCTCAAAACCATGACAATTAATTGGTAAAATTGTTCACTGACAATCATCCAAATAACTTATGAAGGAAACCTTTCGAGAAGCCACTTTCCTCCTCGTCATACTGTAAGGTTTTTACAGTTCCTTCAAGCGTCAATAATCCTTTGTCAACATCTAAATGAACGATATGCAGTTCCTCTCCACGGATTAACAAGTGCCCTTGGGACGTCTTAATGAAAAACTCTTCCTGATCAAAGCGTTCAATTGATTTTACAGAAGTCATGTCCATTCTTTTACGATTACGAATCGTTAAAATATGCTCTCCAGATGGAATTGTGTAACGATTACTTTCTTGATGTAGCGTCATTTTTTTCCTCCTTTAGTCGTCCTAGCTTCTGTTCACTTTATGCGGACAACCTTCAAAGCATGACAACTTTATTTAAGTTGTGTAATACTTTCACCCACAAAAAGAAAGGTGGGACAACATTAGGAGGGCTAGAAATTAAATTTAGCTTTATTCCTCATCATCAATAAATTCAGGCTCAATCTTATCCAGTCGTTCTTCTTTCAAAATGGTAAACATTTTTGCTGCATCTTCTTTTTTCACAGTATCACGTAATTCTTCTACACGTGCTGTTACTATTTTTTGACCGAAACGGATTGCAAGCTCATCACCTGCTTTTACTGAACTGCTTGCTTTTGCAATCTTTTCATTGATTGTGATACGGCCCTGATCTGCCACTTCTTTGGCTAAAGTGCGGCGCTTTATTAAACGGGATACTTTTAAAAACTTATCTAATCTCATATTCTTACTCCTTTTCTAGTTGCTTTGCTTCATTCCAAAATGCATCTAATTGTTCTAATGTAAAATCGGAAAATGGTTTTCCACTTGCCTTTACCTGTTGCTCAACATAGCCGAAACGCCTTGCAAATTTCTCATTTGCATGTAGCATAGCTTCTTCTGGTGACAATTTATAGAAACGCGCTAAGTTTACTAGCGTGAACAGCACATCACCAAATTCATCAAGACGAGATGCATTAGAGCCTTTCGTCACCTCATGGCGAAATTCCTGCCACTCCTCGGCAAATTTATCCCATGCTCCCTCCACATCTGGCCAGTCAAAGCCCACTTTTGCAGCTCTTTTTTGATAGTTATAGGCTGTTTGTAACGCAGATGATGCTCTATACTCTTCATCTAATAACGCTTTATCGCTAGTTCCCTTTTCTTCAGCCTTGATGGCCTCCCAATTAGCCACAACACTATCTGCATCTTCTACTGTAACATCCCCAAAAACGTGAGGATGGCGACGAATCATTTTTTCACTGATTGAAGCTAACACATCTTCAAGTGTAAAGTAGCCTTGATCTTCTCCTATTTGTGCATGTAAAAATACTTGTAACAACACATCTCCTAGTTCCTCAATCATTGCAAAATCATCTTCAGCATCTACCGCAGCCAAGTATTCATGTGCTTCTTCAAGTAAGTATTTTTTTAACGAATCATGTGTTTGCTTTTGATCCCAAGGACAACCATTCGGACCTCTCAGCGTTGCAATGATTTGGCGGAATGTTGTCCAATCTCTTAATGACTCCTCCTGTGATTTCACAGGTGGTACATAGACCGTTGTTAAATTATTTACTTCTACACTCTGATCGAGTTCATAGAGTGGCACTGTGACAATCTGTTCTTGTGAAGATCCTGCAGCTGTCACAACCGTCACAGGATATTCATCATCGTATTTCTCCATCAACGTCAGCTTCACTTCTGATGCACTGAATGTATCGTATACTTGAGCAATTAAGATATGCTGACGCATGTTAATGTCATGCATTGAAAAGCTGGTACCATCAAGTAATTGAAAGCCTTCAATTGGATCAATTTTTAATGCGCCAAAAATTGGATCTAAGAAACTCTGACCACCCTCAATGACTAGCTCAATTTTCCCTTCATTTGCTGCTGCAATAAGCAATTGCACTGTTTGCTCTGCAACTAATGGGTGGCCAGGCACAGCATACATAATATCCTCAACAGCTGTAGCCTCCATAAGGGAATCAGCTATTTCCTCATAAACAGGTTGGAATGTATCGTGTTTTTCGTATACATTGTCAAAGCTTTCGAATTCTACACCCTCTGCTGCTAATTCCTCTAAAACCGGATGATCCACTGTACGTACATATAATTTGTTTGCAGTCTTTAATTTTTTATAAACACCCATTTGCAGCTGATTAAAGTCCCCTGCACCTAAGCCAATAATTGTTAATGTATTCAATATCCACACCTACTTCTTTGAATTTAGCCAAAGTTGGTAAACAGCCATTCTACGTCCAAACGGCAATAAATACCACTCTTTTTCTACTAATACTCGTTTCTTGGCAATGATTGTAAGCATAACAAACGCCCCAATAGATACTGCCGTCAAGCCCGCCACCATAGCTATCATTCGTGAAGACATCAGATGGTTTAAAAAGGCCGACACTAGCTGTAACCATACAAGCACGACGATTGCCATACTGAAAGATGCCATCCCTACTTTTTTATAAAAAGCGCCTGTGGCTAATTGGATGCCAGTCAATGTTTTTAAATAAATAATCAGCAAGATTGCTGTTAATAATAATCCTATATCATTAGCGATGGCAGCGCCTAGTACACCTAACCAACCGATTAATCGTACATTTAAAATCATTTTTAATAGAAAACCTAATATTAAAAATAAAGCTGGTTTTTTTAATTTTCCATAGCCTTGTAAGATTGCTGTAAATGTAAGAATAATCGACAATGGGACGATTTGGAATACATAGACAATCAATACCTCGGATAAGGAATTGGTTTTAAAAAGCATTTCATTTAAATAAGGCATAACTAGCATTAAGCCTAGTGCAGCAGACCAGCCGAACAGTACGGATGCTTTGTATGTTAATTGTATAAATGGAACTGCACTTCGTCCCTCTTGTTTTTTCGACAAATGGGCAACAAGTGGCACAATGGCCAGCGACAATGAGGATGCAATGACAACACCTAATTGAACTAACGGTTGTCCTCGATCATAAATCCCCTTCGTTTCCTTCGCTATTGTAGGAGTCATGCCATGATCAACTAATGATGAATAGATCGTAAATGAATCGACTAACTGATAACCGAGTAGTAGTAGACCGCTCATACTGACACTCAAACTCAGCCATGTGACCTCTTTAATGATAGGCAAACTTGGATTACGATGTAGATATTGTTTAACTTGCAGTAAACCAAAACGTTTATACGAGATATAAACAAGTAATAACAAGGCCGTAATTTCTCCAATTACTGTACCGATAACAGCCATTCTTCCCGCACCATAAAGTGATTTTGTAGTTGTCATAATAATAAAGGTCCCCGTCAAAATAACAGTTACTCTCACTGCTTGTTCAAGTACTTGAGCATAAGCAATGGGCTCCATAATTCCTCTTGATTGAAAGCTACCTTTCAAAATAGCCAGCGCCGGCATAACCAATACTACAAGGGAGCCTGTGCGAATCAATGGTGCCAATTGAATGTCTCCCATCAACTGGGCGATCTTTTCAGCACCTCCAAATAAAACAGCAAAAAACAGTAGTGATAGTACCGTCAAATACCTGAAAACAACCCGCATAATAGTGCTACGTCTTTCATCACGTTCTATTGTATCAACAATGCAATCATTGTCTGCAAGCATTTTAGAAATGGCTACAGCAAAGCCACTAGAAGTCCAAACAACGAAGATTGATATAACTGGATATACCTGTTGATAGATATAAAAGCCTTCATCACCAACTAGATTTTGAAAAGGCACACGATAAATGGCACTAAGAACTTTTACAATAAGGGCCGCTATCGTCAATAAGGCAGCACCCTTCATGTAGCTTTTCATACCAAAACGTTGCGACATAAATTGCCCTCTTTCCTTCTTAACAATGCCAATAGTATAGCATATCTCAAAAGTTTGACGCTTCAAGTAGCACTACTGTTCCTATAATGATCAATCTTTATGTACGCAAAAAAGTTATTGTTCAGCCTTAAAGGTCTTCGCAATAACTTTTCCATGCATCAACTATTCATTTGTTTAGCTAAGAAGTTTGCAGCGGTTTCCACTACTTTGACTTCTACCTCACCCACAAAATGTACTTTAGACAATACGATAATACAGCCGATCGGATCACCATTCACCATTATAGGTGTCGCACAATATGACTTTACTTGCTCATATTGCCCAGGAACAATTTCAATCGTTGTCTCCATTTTTTCAATTTTTGTAGAGCGCTCGTCCATAAAACTTTCCGCAAAGGACGTAATGCGACGATTAATATATTCCTTTTTCCCAATCCCTGCAACAGCGATTACTTCATCACGGTCAGTGACAAACGCCGGTGTGCCCATTGTTTCATAAAGTGTTTCAACATATTCTCTTGCAAATTCCCCCAAATCATTGATGGGAGAATATTTTTTTAAAATGACTTCGCCTTCTCGGTCCGTATAAATTTCAAGCGGGTCGCCTTCACGAATACGTAGCGTCCTACGAATTTCTTTTGGAATAACTACACGCCCTAAATCATCAATACGACGAACAATTCCTGTTGCCTTCATTCTAATGCCTCGCTTTCGCTACAATGAAATTTTTATTCAACTATAGTATGGTTTTTATTTAAGCAATCTATGCAAAAACTGAAGAAAAAGGATTTCACAACCAACAATTTTTTTCAAAAAAGCAGTATTACATCAATCAACTCCTTATTAGATTACCCAAGGAATAAGTTTCTATAATTAATTCATAAAAAATATTGGAAAAAATCAATTATTCCTCCGCTCAATGTGTTCCAGATGTTGTTTACTGAATCAACATAAAAAAAGGCCATCTTATCTTTTACAGTAAAAGATAAGATTAGCCTTTTGACTATTGCTGCTTTTTTGCTTTATCAATAATTTGCATTAGTTCTTCCAACATATCAAAGGGTTGATATTTCCCACTCTTGCGTTCATCTATTGTTAATTTTAATTGCATGCCATCCATACCAAAACCAACAGCACGCTCAAACTTCATCGACTCTTCAATAATCTTACTGCCATCGACATTTGTTGTCCCTTGTTCCGACAATAGTATTGTAATAAGTTTTTGCTTCTCCTTTACAGATACTACTCCCGCATCTAAGCCCCAAACTTTCATTCTTGCTATTCGAAGTAAACGCTCTGTTTCAATTGGAAGATCGCCAAATCGATCCTCTAATTCCTCCATGATTTCGTCATACTCCTCCACCTGATCCATGGCCTTAATTCGTTTATACATTTGGATTTTTTGATATCCATCTGGAATATAGACGTCTGGAATATACGCATCAATACTCAGCAAAATTTCAATATCTGGCTTTTCTTCTTTTTTCACGCCTGTTTGACGTTCAGCAATGGCATCCTGAAGCATTTGAGAATATAAATCAAAGCCGACTGAATCAATAAAGCCATGTTGCTGGGCTCCAAGTAAGTTTCCTGCTCCTCGAATAGATAAATCTCGCATCGCAATTTTAAAGCCTGAGCCAAGCTCTGTAAATTCTTTAATTGCCTGCAAACGTTGCTCCGCTACATCTGTCAAAACTTTGTCGCGTTGGTACATAAAATACGCATAGGCTACTCTGTTAGAACGTCCAACGCGCCCACGTAATTGGTAGAGCTGGGCTAAGCCCATGCGATCAGCATCATGGACAATTAATGTATTTACATTTGGTATATCGACACCTGTCTCGATAATCGTTGTTGTGACAAGCACATCATAGTCACCCTCTAAAAAGGCTAAAATCACTGATTCTAGCTCTGATTCTGTCATTTTTCCATGAGCAAAGCCTATACGTGCTTCTGGGACGAGCACTTGAATCTCCTCAACCCTTCGAGCCATATCTTCAACACGGTTATATAAATAAAACACTTGTCCGCCACGTGCCATTTCTCTCTCAATAGCTTCTCGCACTAATGCACCACTGTGTTCCATCACATATGTTTGAACCGGGAAACGATTAGCAGGAGGCGTTTCAATAACAGATAAATCTCGGACCCCTACCATTGACATATGAAGTGTCCTCGGGATTGGTGTAGCCGTTAAAGTTAAGACATCGACATTTGTCTTTAACTGCTTAATTTTTTCCTTATGTGTCACACCAAAACGTTGCTCTTCATCCACAATTAACAGACCAAGGTCTTGGAAAATTAAATCTTTGGATAAAATGCGGTGTGTTCCAATAACTATATCGACTCGGCCTTCTTTTAATCCTTTTAATGTGGCTGTTTGCTCCTTTTTCGTACGGAAGCGAGATAACACTCCAACATTAATAGCAAAATCCTGAAAGCGCTCACGAATAGTCTCATAATGTTGCTGGGCTAAGATGGTTGTAGGGACAAGGAATGCCACTTGTTTACCATCTTGAATAGCCTTAAATGCGGCACGAATGGCTACCTCTGTTTTACCATAGCCTACATCACCACATACTAAACGGTCCATAGGGCGTTCACGTTCCATATCTCGTTTTACTTCAACAATTGAACGTAGCTGATCCTCTGTTTCCTCATAGGGGAACATCGCCTCAAAATTACGTTGATCATCATTATCAGGTGTAAAAGCATGCCCTTTCTCTGCTTCACGCTTTGCATACAGCTTTATTAAATCATCTGCAATATCCTGTACAGCAGAAGATACCTTCGCTTTAGCCTTTTTCCACTCAGCTCCACCTAATTTATGTAGCTTTGGTTCACGATCCTCTGACGCCACATATTTTTGGATTAAATCTATTTGCTCTACAGGTACATATAATTTATCGTCTGCACGATATCGTATATGCAAGTAATCCTTATGTGTACCATTGACCTCTAATGTTTCTACACCAATATATTTACCAATCCCATGATGAACATGTACAACATAATCACCTGGCTTAATTTCCGTATAACTTTTAATACGTTCAGCATTGGTCATTTTTTGTGTACGTGCTTTTTTCTTTACCTGCTGTTTAAAGAGCTCATCTTCTGTCACAATTGCTAAACGCTGTAGAGGTAATTCAAAGCCACTCGACAAGCCACCATCTATAATATAAATACCAGGTTCTGTTGGTTCACCTAATGACGTATGAATATCGTATTCTTCAAGCATTTGCTGCACTTTTTTCACTCGTTCTTTATCTCTTGCCACGATTAGAACGGTAAATTTACCAAGTAACCAGCGTTCAACCTCACTTTGAAGCAAGGACATTTGACCATGAAATTGCTGCATAGGCTTGCAGGAAAAATTCGTCGTTTTATTAAACGTAATCCCCGCAAATGTTCGCGAAAATAATGAAAATGAAAGCTTTTGTTGTGACAACATCGCCTGTATTTCTTTTAATGAGAAGGCAGGTTTGACATCATGAACCATTTTTCCTTCTTCAATTAAAGATAAAAACCATTCATCTTCTTCGCGTTCCCACGCATCCATTACCTCTTGAATACGTCCAAGTTCGTCAAAAAGGACAATACCATCATGTTCAAAATAATCTCCCAAATAGGCTGTTTTATCATATAATAATGAGCCATATTTGTTTACGTAATCAGGTAGATTGCCTTGCTGTAACAATTCAATATCATATTGAATATGCTGATACAGGAGTTCCTTTGTCTCCTGCTTTTTTACCTTCTTTAGACTTGCTGCTAACGCCACTTCTAGACGGCCTGCTAATGCCTGTCTTTCTGATTTAGTAAGAATAACCTCAGAAGCAGGAAGAATACGAATTTTTTGTAATTTATCAATAGAACGTTGGTCATCTGCTGAGAATGTTCGAATGGAATCAACCTCTGTATCAAATAATTCTATACGAATAGGTGCTTCCAAATAAGGTGGATAAATATCTAAAATACCCCCACGCAACGCAAACTCTCCAGGTGACGTCACCATCGAATTTCGTACATAGCCCATCTCAACTAATGTTTGTAACCACATATCAATTTCAATATCATCGCCTACGGCTGTTTGTAAAAAATAGTGTAGCCAGTGTTCCTTAGGCTGCATTATTTTACGTAAACCAGCCACAGGTATTACATAGACAGCTTTCTCACCTCTAGCTAAGCAATCAAGCGTCGCGATTCGCTCCGCGCGAAGTTCTGGTGAAGCTACAGAAAGATCGGCTGCAATAAATTCATCAGCTGGGTAATAATGAACATGTTCTTCCCCTAACAATCCAGCAAGCTCATCGACCATTTTTTGTGCCTGCAGTAGATTAGGAGAGACAATGTAGATTGGCTTCTTTACATATTCAAATAACACATCGACCATTACGGGGCGTGCGCTTCCTGTTAAACCTGTAATAAGCTGTGACGCAGTTTGACCGCTCTGAACTTCCTTTAAAAATGATGTAATATGTTTATCCTGCGACACAAGCTGTCGTAAAACCTCCACAGTCAAAAGCTCCTTTCAGCATAAAATTCTATATTTTTATTTCTATCATTCTAGTGCTATTTTACATATTTCTATTAATGGCTAATTTATAAAATGGAAAAAGCCTTGAACACACATATAGTGTGTCAAAGCATCCTTCCAATTATTGAATCCATTTATTGAGTGCGTGATAATCTGGATATTGTCTCAGCGAATCCTCACATTGCTCACAAATGCAGTGCACAGTCGTTTGACCATGTTGATCTTTCTCAACATAATCATCCGCTTCTCCCAATTCGAAAATATGCAACTTTCGAATTGTATCATCTGCATCAAATGGTAGTGTCCCTATTTCTACTTCACAATGCCGACATCGATAGCGAACTGACATCTCCAAATCATCCTCCTTTAAGCAACTTTCTACTTAAAGTATAGACATTTATAAAAAGGATTATGCACTTTTCACTGTCATCATCATTGCAATAACTTGAAAATTAGAGAATTAATTTTTACTTGTAGCGAAGACTATTCACTACAAGCATTAGCTGTAATGATAGTGTAAGGCATTTGATCGCTCACCTTACACCATGCCAATTATCCAAAAACTTTAACAGAAATTTCATTACTTCCATCTATTTGCTTGCGTTAAAGTGATTCATCACATCAAGAAACGGCTTTGAAAGAGATGCTTCAACAGCATTTACTGACTTTACAATAGCGTCTTGCATAAGAACTTGGTCTTCCTTCGAAAATTTCGCTAATACATAGTCTGCTACCTTCATGCCCGCTGGCGGACGATTAATTCCAACTCGAATACGATTAAATTCCTGAGTACCTAAATGTTGAATTAACGATTTAATGCCGTTATGGCCACCTGCACTTCCTTTTTGTCGCAGACGTAATTTACCTGTTTCTAAATCCAAGTCATCATAAATAACAATTAAATCTTCTACCTCAATATCAAAATAATCCATTAGGGGTCCAACACATTCCCCTGATAAATTCATATATGTTAAAGGTTTAACAAGTAGAACCTTTCCTTCTGGTCGATGTACAGTAGTGTACATTCCGTTAAATTTTGAATTTGTTAAAGGCGCCCCCCATTTTTCTGCTAAAGCATCAATTACATCAAAGCCAATATTATGTCTTGTATGTTCATACGGTTTACCTGGGTTTCCTAAACCAACGATAATTTTCATAAGTACCTCGCTTCTTTCAAATCTAATAGTCATTATTTTACCATATAGCACACCTAGAAAGCATTTTGTACAATTGTTAAAGGGCATAAAAAAATAAGGCTAATAAGAAAGCTATAGCCTCCTTATTAGCCTTAACTGTTATTTACTTTTATACTGGCTCTTCTTCACTATCTGTCGTCTCTTCCTCTACAGAAACAGGCGCCACAATAGTTACTAACATATAATCATCTTCACTAATAATTTCAACAGATGTAGCATCTCGAATATCTGCTACTGTTAGCGATTCCCCAATTTTCAATGATGAGATATCCACATCCATTGATTCGGGTAACTCTGCTGGTTTTACTTTTACTTTTAATTCTAAGTTAGGCTGCATTAAAATACCGCCCTCACTCACACCAACTGACTGTCCAAGTAATTTTATTGGGACATCCGCTTCTAGCTCCTCGGCCATATTAATGGCTAAAAAATCAATATGATTTACTTCATCTTTCAATGAACATTGCTGTATCTCTGACACAACAGCATTCACTTTTTTCCCCTCTAACTCTAGTGAAAACACACTGTTTTGCCCATTTTTTTGAATGGATTTTTTAAAATCCTTTGCAGCAATAGAAATTGGGGTTGAATCTACTTTGTAGCCGTAAATAACTGCAGGAATGGCTCCCCCTTTTCTAAGTTGGGTTATTGTTGAACGATGCCCAGTTTCGCGCTTTGTAACACTTAATACTGTACTCATACTTCTTTATTCCCCTTCCAAGAAAATTATTTACGCCTCAACAATAATTCGTTGTAGGCTATGATAATATTTAGCTCTATTTTTTTAAGGTAGAGTAAATATTATTAAGACACATTTTTATTATACCCCTTTGTGAGAAGATTCACACAAAAAACACTCATCTATTTCTTTCCCTTGATGAAATAGTGTCCAATTTATATAGAAAAGACCAATCTACTCAAAGAATAGATTGGTCTCATA
>NZ_JBHERJ010000085.1:0-2071 GCF_043359455.1 Lysinibacillus sp. PWR01
TCTTTCAACTGAATAAGTGAAGTGATGATGGCAAAGAGGTCACACCCGTTCCCATACCGAACACGGAAGTTAAGCTCTTTAGCGCCGATGGTAGTTGGGGGTTTCCCCCTGTGAGAGTAGGACATCGCTTCGCTTATTTTTTGTGGAGGATTAGCTCAGCTGGGAGAGCATCTGCCTTACAAGCAGAGGGTCGGCGGTTCGAGCCCGTCATCCTCCACCATTATGGTCCCGTGGTGTAGCGGTTAACATGCCTGCCTGTCACGCAGGAGATCGCCGGTTCGATCCCGGTCGGGACCGCCATTATTATTGCCGGTGTAGCTCAGTTGGTAGAGCAACTGACTTGTAATCAGTAGGTCGTGGGTTCGACTCCTATCGCCGGCACCATTCCCTTGGAGGGGTAGCGAAGTGGCTAAACGCGGCGGACTGTAAATCCGCTCCTTAGGGTTCGGCGGTTCGAATCCGTCCCCCTCCACCATTTTAGGGGCATAGTTCAACGGTAGAATAGAGGTCTCCAAAACCTTTGGTGTGGGTTCGATTCCTACTGCCCCTGCCAGGTATTGAGGTACTCGTTCATATATAGCTATTATTTTATAGTGGCGATTGTGGCGAAGTGGTTAACGCATCGGATTGTGGTTCCGACATTCGTGGGTTCGATTCCCATCAGTCGCCCCATTTCAAAATTGGGGTATAGCCAAGCGGTAAGGCAACGGATTTTGATTCCGTCATGCCTAGGTTCGAATCCTAGTACCCCAGCCATTTTTTATTTTACGAGCCATTAGCTCAGTTGGTAGAGCATCTGACTTTTAATCAGAGGGTCGAAGGTTCGAGTCCTTCATGGCTCATCGTTTTTTAATTAATATGCGCCCGTAGCTCAATTGGATAGAGCGTCTGACTACGGATCAGAAGGTTATGGGTTCGACTCCTGTCGGGCGCGCCAATAAATTCACGTTTACGGAATGTAGCTCAGCTTGGTAGAGCACTTGGTTTGGGACCAAGGGGTCGTAGGTTCGAATCCTGTCATTCCGACCATCTTTCATGATAAAATGGGGCCTTAGCTCAGCTGGGAGAGCGCCTGCCTTGCACGCAGGAGGTCAGCGGTTCGATCCCGCTAGGCTCCACCATTTTAATATTTTTGGAGGTATACCCAAGTCTGGCTGAAGGGATCGGTCTTGAAAACCGACAGGCGGGTAACACCGCGCGGGGGTTCGAATCCCTCTACCTCCTCCATTTTCCGGGTCAGTAGCTCAGTTGGTAGAGCATTAGATTGAAGCTCTAAGTGTCGGCGGTTCGATTCCGTCCTGACCCACCATTATTGCGGGTGTAGTTTAATGGTAAAACCTCAGCCTTCCAAGCTGATGTCGTGAGTTCGATTCTCATCACCCGCTCCAAAATGGGCCTATAGCTCAGCTGGTTAGAGCGCACGCCTGATAAGCGTGAGGTCGATGGTTCGAGTCCATTTAGGCCCATCATTATTCCGAAGTAGCTCAGTTGGTAGTAGCACCTGACTGTTAATCAGGTTGTCGCAGGTTCGAGTCCTGCCTTCGGAGCCACGGCCCGTTGGTCAAGTGGTTAAGACACCGCCCTTTCACGGCGGTAACACGGGTTCGAATCCCGTACGGGTCATCAAGCATGTAGCACAGATGTGTGTTACATGCTTTTTCTATTTCCTTTAAGTACATTCTCCTTTTTCATGTTGTTGAAAAAAATCATGACAATAGCAGATAAAGAGCTTTTGGCAAGGCGAGGGGTTGATTTCCGTTCCGCCAGCGTCCTTTCCAGGGGGCGTCCGAGGAGCCGCTTCACTCACTAGCGTTCGCTCCAGTGTCTCCTCTGTGACGCTAAATCCCCTAGGAGTGACGCTGGCTCCACTCCAATCAACCATGTGCAAAAGTGTCTTTTCCTTATCTTACATACTAACCGTAGCGATCAAAATAGCCCATGATTTGTATAATTAGATAGGCTCTTATTTTCATTGTGTAGTGACAACACCCCTTCATAAAGGGTAGTGAAGACCTTCACTTTATTTGAAAATATTTGCTAAAAAAGTTAACATTTTATAGGTTGGAGTGGA
>NZ_JBHERJ010000086.1:0-16137 GCF_043359455.1 Lysinibacillus sp. PWR01
TGACAACCCCTCCATAAAGAGGAGTGAACACCTTCACTTTATTTGAAAACCTTTGCTAAAAAGGTAACACTTTTGTAGGTTGGAGTGGAAGGCTACTTGACTCCCGTGGGATAGCGAGAAAGGCGAGCCTCTAAACGGAGCGGTAGCAGAGGAAGCGGCTCGGCGCTCGCCCACAGGAAAGCAAGTAGCCTGCAACGGAAATCCATTTCTACCTTTCAATTGACTGTTTTGTTTTTCAACACTAAAAAAAGACATTACATTTTTTGTAATGTCTTTTGCTTTATTGTTCATATGCCTTATACCAATGATATGGTTGAATTTCCTTTAATGATTTAAATATCAATTCACCATCTGCATTCGTAATCGCTGCCTTTACATTCTCTCCCCAATAGAAAAGTCTTTCCTGACAGACTCCACAGGGTGTTAGCACTACAAATTTAGATGTTTCGTCTTCCCTAGCAACACAAATCGAATGCGTAACCTTTGTATTAAATTTGTGTGCCTCTAGAATGGCACCCGTTTCCATACATAATTCAGTAGCTGCATTAATGACCTCTGGTGCAACACTTGTTAAAATCCGACCATCTTCGGTATATAAAGCTGCAGCTCCTCCCCATCCGGAGGGATATCTTTTTACTGCTAGTGCAACCGCAGCTTCATACAGTGCTTTTTCAATATCCATAGTTCCCTCTCCCTATCATTCATGCACGCCTGGTAATATCTTCAACACCTTTTCCTGTGCGTCTAAAATAGCCTCTGTTCCTAATGGGATCGCAATATTCGTTGTTTCATGTCCGATCTTAAAACCAGCCACGACTGGAATCCCTAAATCTGCAAAATACTCCTTCATTAATGAATGAAGTGCTGCTTCATCAGTTCCTGTCTGTGTAAATGAACCAATGATGACTCCTGCTAATTGCTCGAACTTCCTTGCTTGTTTTAAATGCTGAAGCATCGAATCAATAACCGGAATCGTTTCATTTACATCCTCTATTAATAAAATCCTGCCCTCAGTTTGCACTTCAAATTTGGTTCCTAGTGTGCTGACAAGACGATAGAGATTCCCTCCAATCATTTCACCACGTGCAATGCCTCCAGCAATCGTTGTTAACAGAGAAATTGCCTCTGTATACTGAATTTCCATAGGGGAAAATAGTTGTAAAAACATTTTCTTCGATAAATCATCCATCTTATTAGCTGACATAAGCATTGGTCCATGAAATGTCACCATATTGGCATATTCATTAATGGCACAATGTAAATATGTAACATCAGAAAAGCCCCAGAAAATTTTAGGATTTTCCTCTATTAAGGCATAATCAATTTTTTCAGCTATTCTGGCAGAGCCATAGCCTCCCTTTACACAAAAGATTGCTTTCACTTCTGGGTTTTTCACCATGTCATGAAAATCAGCTAGTCTGATTTCATCACTACCTGCCAAATATTCATGTTTTGCATGAATCGTATCACCCACAATATAACGAAGTCCCAATTCGTCTAAAAAGGCTACTGCTTCTCCTAGTTTTTCAGGCTCTACAAGACTTGAAAGTGCAACAACACCGACTAAATCTCCCTTTTGTAAACATGGTACGGTACTTTTCACAGTTATTCCTCCTCTTGTTTTCCTTATTTTAGCATAGCAAAACTTCAGAGGCATTGATTATTGCTACGCTGATTGCCTATAATTAACTTTACTATTCAATTAATAAAGGGGTTATGACTTCATGAAAATACCACCATATATATTATTAGTACTCGCAACTCTTTTATGGGGTGGTAATTTTGTTATTGGACGTGCCGTTAGCGGAGATATCCCTCCCCTAACACTTGCCTTTTTACGCTGGTGTCGCATTTATTATCTTTTTTCCCATAGCATTTCGCCAATTAAAGCGTGAATGGCGGATACTGAAAAAACATTGGCTGATTGTCATTATCTTATCGTTAACAGGTGTTGCAGCATTTAACACGCTTGTTTACATTGGATTACATTACACAACGTCCATTAATGCATCGTTGATGAACTCTTCTACGCCTATAATGATTTACATACTTTCTTTTATTTTTTTGAAGGAAAAACTATCAAAATTTCAGTTAATAGGGACCGTTTTATCTCTGTGTGGAGTTGCCTTTATTATAATGGGAGGCTCTTTTACAAGGATGGTAGATTTTACTTTCAACAAAGGGGACTTAATTGTGATCGCAGCGGTATTTTGTTGGAGCGTGTATTCATTGCTCATTAAACAATATGCCACTCGTTTACCAGGGCAATCTACCTTTCTAGTAACGATTGGACTTGGGGTTATTGTGTTATTCCCATTTTCTCTCTATGAAACACTGTCTAGCGCAACTGTAATTCATTGGGAATGGTCAACCATTGCTGCTATTTTATATGTTGGTATTTTCGCTTCCATCGTTGCTTTTCTCTGCTGGAACAGTGGTGTTATCCAGCTTGGAGCGAACAAGGCAAGTATTTATTTAAATTTCATTCCTGTTTTCGCCTCCATTTTTGCCGTCCTTTTTCTTGATGAAAAATTGCATTCATTTCAGCTTATAGGTGGGCTAGCCGTTGTTGCGGGGGTTATTCTATCAGGAAAAACAAACAAGCAAAGACTTCAATCCTAAGAAGTCTTTGCTTATTTTCTCTAATTCGTACCACCATAAATTATGGTAACATTCGGATGGTTTAATAATTGGCTTGCTGGGAATTCTTCTGTAATAAGACCACTTTTCAATTTTTCAATCGCTGGGATCTTTTTTTCACCGAAGGCAATGAGGATGATTTCCTTTGCCTTCATTATGGAGTGAATGCCCATTGTAATCGCATGTGTTGGCACTTCAGACGGATCATCAAAGTAAATTGCATTTTCTGTTCTTGTGGACTCTGTTAACTCCACAATATTCGTCTTAGAATCAAACGATGTGCCTGGCTCATTAAAACCGATGTGGCCATTAACACCAATGCCAAGAAGTTGTAAATCAATGCCACCCGCTTCTTCAATGCGTTCATCATATGCAGCACATTCATCAGCTAAATTGGTTGCCTTCCCATTTGGTAAATGAATATTTTCTGGCTGTATATCTACAAAATTAAATAAATTCTCATGCATAAATGTCCAATAACTTGCTGGACTTGTTTGCTCAAGACCTACATACTCATCCAAGTTAAAAGTTTGTACTTCCTTAAAAGATAAACGGCCAGCCTGATGTCGTGTCACTAATTCCTTATACATACCAACAGGTGATCCACCAGTTGCTAAACCTAAAACACTATCAGGTTTCTCCTGTATTTGCTTCGAGAAAATGTTAGCTGCCACTTCACTCATTTCCTCATATGTATTCACTTCTATCCATTTCATTCTTTATACGATACCTACCCTTACCATTAATATTATTAACTAATATGTAAAATATTCCACTATATAGTAGCTAATATATTAATCTTACTAGTTATTTAGCTATTTTTCTATCATTTCCTCCTTCAGTTTATGCGTGTAATCCAAGACTATTTCGGTTATGTTATTAATAAGGAAGTGAGGCGATTTTATGAATGAACAGATTCAGCACTATTTACAGCATATTCAATTTCAAGGAACGTTAGAGCCATCTATCCAGTTACTTGGACAACTACAAACTAAACATCTATTAACCATTCCCTATGAAAATTTAGATGTTGCCTTGAACCGTGGTATCTCCTTCGCTATTCCTGATTTATTTCAAAAAATAATTATTGATAAACGTGGTGGCAATTGTTTTGAACTAAATATCTTATTCAGCTGGCTTTTGCGGGAGCTTGGCTATTCTGTCACCAATCGTTATGCCCAGTTTTGGCGCAACATAACGGAAAATACTCCTCCAGAGGAAATCCCCATGCATCAACTATTGCTAGTGAACGATGGTGGTCAATTCTATATCTCAGATGTAGGTGTCGGTGCCTTAGCGCCCTGTAAACCAGTGCCATTGATTGCTGGCTATCAACATCGTGAAGGTAAAGAGTTATATAAAATAGATTATGATGAAGCGAATGGTTGGATGCTGTTGGAACAAACTAAACATAGTTGGCGTTTGCTATATAGTTTTCACGACGATGCCAATGATGCAAAATTTGCACCACGACTCTCCAAGCAAAAAAATAAAATTGCTATGATTCGCACCACTCGTGGTCGTCATACTATGATGAACAATGAATTTAGAATCTATGAAGGTTCTTCTTTAACAACCTACACAACACAAACTGAGAAGGAATGGTTGCTAGCCCTTCAGCGTTTTTTTCATATTACATTACACGACTAAAAACAAAGCAAGCCCACTTCGAAAAGTAGGCTTGCTTTTTACTTTTTCATTGTACGATTAAGCAGCTCAAATACGACAATGTCATTGTGTAACTCTTTCACTAAACCTATTCCATCCACAAAACAATAGGTTTTCACTGTACCATTAATGATGGATTTTTCTTCTAGAATGACGACACCTGAATATTGCACTTCTCCAGCTTGAACAATACCATTAGTCGTTTTGACTGTCACTCGTACACCTGACGTAACTCCTGCATCATCCTCATGTAATATAACACCTATTCTAAGCGGTAGCTCCAAATATAAATCATAATGTGTGTTACCATCACGAGCAATGGCTTGACCGTATATACGATCATCGCCGTATATCAGTTCATTAGGAAAGGTTTGTTCTGTACTTAAATTTTCGACTACCCATACATCATTTTTACCGTCATGGTGATCGTATTGATAATTTAACGTATAACGTTGATGATCATTTAAAGAATAATAGGCATACGTATAAATAAAAGCAGGATCTTTTAGCAAATCTGGTTTAGATAGCGTCATAGCACGTGCTAAAAATGCTGAAAAGTGAGCACGTGTAACAGGTTCATCTGGTTTAAATGTACCGTCCTCATAGCCCCTTACTAAATGATTATAAGCTAGGGTTAAAATTTCTTTATATCCTGGTGTTTGTTCTGTTACATCTGTAAAGTAATCAGGCGCGGAGCCCTTAAGCTGGAAGGCTCTTTGTAGCACAATGGCCATTTGTCCTCTTGTCATGATTGCATCTGGATTAAATATATGGCCCTCTTCAAAGATCCCCGCATTTTGTACCGCTGCAATTTCTTTATAATACTTATGTGTGGTTGTTACATCCTGAAATTTTGGATTTTCTATATTGATTGTATTTAATCCTAAGGCACGAGTTAATATAACAGCTACCTGTGCCTTCGTAACATTTTCATTTGGTTTGAATAGTTTATTTGAATAGCCCTTCATAATATCCTGCTCCACTAAATAATCTATCTCTGTTGATAATGTTTCATCTGCTAAATCTATAAAGTTTGCCGCTTGTGCTTCCTTAGGTAATATGGCAACCGTCATTAGGATCAAAAATACTAGTTTCAATGGTTTTTTCATGTTTTCCCTCCTTCCTCCATTCATTACCCTTCTAAGCTATCTCTTACTCTTCAAACAAAAATACCACAACCATTTATTATATGATTGTGGTCATTCCTATTAGTACATAGTATTTGGTAACACGACACCATCGCTCATTTTAATAATACGATCAGTGTAAGCAAGCATTTCCTCATCGTGTGTCACCATTAATGTTGTAATATTTAATGTTTTGGTTAATTCTTTTAGCAGCAACATAATTTCCTTGGAGCGCTGGGAATCTAAACTAGCCGTTGGTTCATCAGCAAACAATACTTTCGGTTGATGAATAATAGCACGTGCGATTGCTACGCGTTGCTTCTCTCCACCTGACAAGGAGGATGGATAAGCGGTTTTACGATGAGCCATTCCAACTAATTGCAATAGGCGATTGACTTCATGTTTTTGTTCATTCTTTTTTAATGGAGATTCAGCAACATCTAGCATTAATAGCAATTGTTCCTCAACTGTCAAAAATGGGACGAGATGTGCAAACTGAAAGACAAAGCCGAATTTACTTGCACGTAATTTTCGTACTTGTTCAGCGCTCATCGTTGTTAGATTTTGTTCTTCAAATAGCACTTGCCCATCTGTTGCTGGTTGTAGTCCTGCAGCTATCGTTAATAATGTACTTTTCCCCGAGCCAGATGCACCTACCAATGCTGTAATCTCTCCTTCCTGTAAAGAAAGATTGATGCCCTTTAAGATCTCCTCCTCGACTTCACCATTCTTAAACGTTTTTCGTACTTCATCAATTTCAAATAACGTCATGATTAAGCCTCCCCTTGCTGTATAGCCTGTAACGGTTCAATTTTTTTAATTTGCATTCCTGACAATGTAGCTCCGATAAAGCCAATGATAAGAAACACAATGGATAACTGTGTTGTAGTACCTATTGATAAGGTAAAAGGCATTCCCTTAGGAGCAACAATATTAAATAGTTGACTAAGGATGACAGATACCACAAGTGAGAAGACTGTAATAATAGCCATCTGTGTCCAGATCATTTTAAATAACTTGCTTGTCTTTAAACCAATCGCTTTTAAGATGCCATACAAGCCAATTTTTTGGACATTCATCATATAGAAGAAAATAGCAAACAACATCCCACTAATCACAACTAAGAACCATATAATCATATTTAAAGATAACTGTTCCGCACTATAACTAGGAATTGTATTGAGAAATTCTTTATTGCTATATGCTTGTAGCCCCTTAAAATCTTTCGGCTCGCTATTTGGTACATAAATTAACTGCTTATCATTTACTCGATACATCTCCTCATAAGCCTCTTCACTAATATAAGCGACAGGAGCATGGCTATATTTCTTTTGCTCTACAAAACCTTTTACAATGAATTTTCCACTGTATTGATTATTCGTTAATATATCTCCAACTCGAATTCCTTTATCTTGCAGCGAGCTATCCAAAAGTACCTCACCTTGATGCACATTGCTAAATAGCGTTGATTCCGTAGATGTGACAAAGGCAACACTTTGCTGTTTATCATCCTGATCGTTTAAAAAGCCCATCTGTATCGAAAAAGCTACTGCCTCTTTTTCTTGACTAATAACTTCCTGCTGCAGATTGCTATCGATTCTTGAAAGATTAAACGTCCCATCTGCATCCTCAGCCATATAAAATTGTCCCTTCGGTAAATCCTTAATTAAAGCTGCATTATCCTGTGACAGACCATTTGCTAATCCCGAGATAATAAACGTTAAAAAACTAACTAGGAAGATAATGGAGCCCAAGATTAAAAACCGTACTTTATTCTTCTTCATTTCTTTCCAGGCAAGATTCATCACTAACCCCTCCATTTCTTTGATTACTCATAGCTTAAAATTGTTAAATGAACAGAGCATGAACTAATCGTTAAAATGTAGGGATAATATAAAAAAACCGCTCTTTAAAGGGCATTTATTATCCTTTAGAGGGATCGTTTTAAAAAATAGCTCATTGTATTATTTTGTTCAGAAATTTACTTAGGCGCTTATTCTTTAATAGCCACTGATTTGCTTCCTCTCAGCCTTTTTCTTAAGCTAGTCATACCTTCTAAGTGGCCATAAATCTCCAATTTAATATTCTAACATGAGTAAAACTAAACAATTTTACTTACAGATTTAAGTGATATTATAGAACTGGAGGTGAACTAAATTGGAAAACGAAACAGAAAAAATTATGATTGAATTGTTACGAGAAATAAAGCAAGAACAACAAAAGATAAATCAACGCCTAGATAAATTGGACAAACGTTTTGATGAAATGGATGAAAACCTCAGTTACATTGCTGGCGAACTAGGAAAACTGTGTATGAACACAATTATTCCAACAATGAGCGAACCTAAACCTACAACGAAAAAACAAGTAAATAAACAAATGCCAGATGAAAACTTGAAAAACGTAGTATTAGAGATTAATAGTTTAGAAGAACTATGGAACACTGTCCTGGCTCAAATTGAACAAAGGGTTTCTAAACCAAGCTTCGAAACGTGGATGAAATCTACTAAACTATTTTCATATAATGGGTCAACTTTGAGTATTAGTGCGCCAAATGTGTTTGCTCGTGATTGGCTCGATAATCATTATATCCATTTGTTTAAAGTAGTATTAAAGGAGATCACAGGTGAAGACTTGCTTGTCGAATTTATTGTTCAAAAAAACTTGGACTCGGATGACTTCCCTGTTTCAGTGACGAATTCATAAAGAGAACACTTTTAAAGTTAAATGAAGATGTGTAGTGATGCTAAGCAAATAAAAAGTATATTATGTGCTGGAAAATCCATACATAATTTACTTTTTCATTTTATAGGAATATTTCGGTATTTCCTGTAACGAATCTCGTTTTCATTCTATATAAAAGCATGTAAATATAAATAATGGAATAGATATCTAATCAGATTTTAAGTGAAATCTATAAATCCCATGCAAATGAAGTAAAACGTTATCTTCTTTGTAAGAAGAAGACTACAACACGATTTCTATGGTGTAGACTTCATATATCGTGGTGTAGTACCTATAGAATCCTGGCTTGGGAAAGGCAGATGATCATTGTTCGTTACCCAACCACCAAAACGAAATGTGAATTCCACTCGTGCGTCTGTATTCTGTGTATCAATATCTCGCATATAGTCCTTCAATCTATTTTCTAGGTAATTCGGTGCGATGAAATCTGCATAGGGTATAGCCTTTAACTCATTAAATGGCAACAAATAAGCTTCGATAAGGGTATTGAGCTCATCATATTCAACAGGTGCTAGTAGCTCATAGTCATATTCAATATGAATTACCGTTGTATATTTTTGTCCATTCTGTTTATGCACAATTTCAATTGGGTATTGGTATCTTGCTTCAGTTCCAATAACACCCGCTGAAAACACATCTCGATAGAGCTCTTTGTTTATAGTAGGCTCAGGTGGCACCGTTTTTCTATCACTCATATTCTTTGGGTAAATAATAAATTTGTCTGTTGCAAAGTAGCCTCTTGATGCACCAGTTAAAATGGATTCCTTCATAAATGTTTCGTCTAAATAGTTCAATGGCTTACTGGAAATAGCAAATGCTGAACTGACAGCCATTCCACCTGTTGTAAATAAAATTAATAGTGCCATCACAACGATTCCTGATTTCTTCTTACTCATATCCATAATGGAGAGTATTCTCTTTTTTAGAATTTGTGTACCTCCTAGAAAATTTGTAGAAAAAACACCCTCACCTCTTTTTAATTTCTCGGCATGTAGTATCGTCTGACTATACGTTTTTCTAAGTTGGAGGTCAGTATTTTTTACTATTTCCTCATCACAAGCCTGTTCACAAAGGTTGTCCAGTTCTTTAGCGAATAGATAGAACAATGGATTGAACCAATGAATACTACTAATCAGCAATACAAAAGCTTTATACCATAAATCCTTCCGTTTTAAATGAACTAACTCATGCTTCAATATCAAGGTTAGTTCTTCTTCTCGATAAGCATTATTAGGTAGCCAGATAGTATCTTTAGTAAATCCCACTAACATGGGGGAATGGATACAGCTACATGCTTTCAATGTGATTTCCTTCGTGATATTCATTTCGCTTTTAACTTTTTCAAGCAAATGAAGGGTTTTTGGTTCAGATATCGTTTGCCCCCATCTTTTCACCATGTACATAAATCGATAATGTTTTACAAGATGAACTGCCAAAAATACAACGATTCCTAAAATCCAAATGATCATCACTATCTGCCAAACAGAAAGTGCTGTCACTGTATCTACGGATGAGGACACAAGCGTTATGTGACTACTGTTAGTCGGAATAGGTTCTTTAGATGGTACTTGCACCGATTCTGATAGATTGATAACTGGGGTCGATCTATTGATTGTAAATGGTAAAATAAAACCTGCAAGGATAGCAAGCCAGCCATAATAAAGCCACCTAGCACTGTATCGTTTTAAAAGGAAAGGCGTTACAGCCATAAAGAGTAGTCCAATAAAGGACATAACTACTGATTTAAAGAATAAACCTACCATGATACTGTGCATATTAATCCCTCTTTTCTTCCACCCATTTAATTAACGAAGCTAAATCTTCATTAGAAATAGTATCGGATTTATAGAGTGTACCTACTAAATTCATAAAGGAATTTTTATGATAGAGCTTCATAAATTGTTCTGTTTCAAAACTTAGATAGGCATCTTTTTCTACTGTAGGGTAATAAAATCTCTCCTTAGCTTTTTTCTCACTGCGAAGAAATCCACGTTCAGTTAATCTTTTCATAAGAGATACTACGGTTTGGATTTTCCAACCTTTCTCATTTCCTATTTCGTGCATTATGATACCTGTAGTAATTGGAGGATTACTTTCCCAAACTATCTTCATAATCTCAAATTCTGCTTCAGGCAATTTTTTCATATATACTCACCCCTTTTCCATTTAAGTCAATTGTCTTAATTATATAATACATCTGTCTTAAACGGTTATCAAATTTTACTAAAATTATGTGAATGAACTGGAGTAGTTAATAAGTTGAAAAGCTCCTCGATGACATAATCTTTCGAGTTTAACTTCCCTGTTCCCGTCTGAAATTGAATCATTCCTTATCTACTACTTTTCCTTTTATTATAAAATTGGTTGTATCACACAAAAAAAACAAGAATGCTAATATAAACATTCTTGTTTTACATATATTTCTAATAGCTAAACTGGATTTTTTAGCATTTCAATAGTTTTCTTTTACTCTTATAGCGTTTTTATATACTTTAAGATGTTATCAATATTTTCAGAATTATATTCTGCCTCTGATAAAAGATAGTATCCACTTTTAGAAAAATCAATGTGACCAAGTAAACTTTTTAAGTATGGAGAAATCAAAACCAAAACGCCATCATTTTCTAATAATTCCTCTGGAGATTCAAACCCATGAGTAACTTCTACATTAAAACTCAAATTATTCTCTTTCAATGAATTGTCTATACTTTTTTTTAGCCTCGTTGACCTTTTCTTCAAAAAGAATCCTTCTCTATCTAAACCTGTTGCAAATCCCCTAAATCCCATTGCTAATTTTGGATAAATATAAATTGTTTTCATTATGATCACCCTTTCAAAAGAATTATGATCTTTTTAATTCTAATCATAAATTTCCCTCCACCACAGATTTATGTAATATTAGGGAATGAATTCATTATCCTTCCATTTCATTATATCATGATTTTATAAATGCTTTATCGACAATTTCGCTTAGTCCAGATTTCTCCACATGTATACTCTGCATTGGGACTAGTCATAATCCCAGTACATGTTGCTCTCTGCTAATTCTTGCTGAGACATTCCGCTAAACTTTCTCCTCTTTGTGTTTTGCTTTTTATTTCTCCATTGCTAAATCAATCCCTTTTTTCAGCTCATTATCCCGTATTTCATTTAATATGGTAGTACAATCTCTCACTCTTTCTTCAAAGCGCTAATCAAGTAATGCCATACTCTTTCAATCTCTTTATCAGTTATATCTCCTTTAATTTTTAGGACAACCTGTTCCATGTATTCGCTCGATTTAGGATCCATCTGATATTTAAAGAGTAGTCCTTGCTGTGTAGGTGACAACGATAATATTTCCTGAATATTGTCTTTTCTTATTAGATCGATTGTAATTATTACTTCAGTAGAAGTTCACGCCCAAAATTTAAATTCCATTAGTTATTGCACTTTGTATTAATTTAATTTAACATACAAATGATAACTATCTAACCATTAACTTACAATGAAAATTTTTAATATTATTATATGGGTTCTTTATCCTAAAATCGGGTGGGAAAGTTTTTTAGATAGTAAGTTATCGTATAAAATACAATCGAAGGAGGAGGAATTTTATGGATTTTATGAGGAAATAAACCGCTTGGAAATAATTTATTCCTTTCTGCTATTGCGGATTGTCTCTGATCCTATCTGTACCTCATCGTAAGGGAAGAAGCCGTATAATCAGTAGAAACCCTTGAAAAAGTTAGTTCAGAAAATTTCTATTAGGAGCGTGTAAAATGAATTTAAAAGAAAAGTTGATATTAATAAAAGAAAATGGATACCAGGCACCCCCCGATACATTCCAGTTGATACTAGAAATGATAAATAACATCGGTTCTTTGGATGCCCAACTACGTGATGAGCTAATTTATACGACCTTATCACATTGGATTCCTGATAATTCTCTAACAGCAAACCAACTAGAACAACTTCTACCAGTTGTTTTGGATAAAAACCATCTGCTTTTTAAGCTTGGTGAAACAAATACAGACTCTGTCTTCACTCGATCTTTCTCCATGCTAGTCATACCGCTCCTCTTCACGAGGCATAGAGAATCACCATTTCTCTCAAGAGAGCAAATTCATCAAATAAAAGAGAAAGTATTTTACAATGTACAAGAAGAGCGAGATTACCGTGGGTATGACGAAGAAAAAGGCTGGGCTCATGCTATAGCCCATGCAGCAGATGCTTTAGATGATTTGGCTCAATGTTCCGAACTGGATAAAAGTGACCTCTTAACTATCCTCGATTTGGTTTACGAAAAGATGACCATAACAGATCGAATTTACTCCGATGGGGAAGATGAAAGAATGGTAAAATGCATAATTAGTGTATTAAATAGAAAAATACTTAGTCAGACTCATGTAGAGCAATGGATTCAAAGTTTTGGTGATGTGGAGAAAAATTCAGAATTTCTCCCTGCCTTTAAGCAAAAAAATAATATAAAGAACTTTTTAAAAAGTTTATACTTTCGAGTTAAATTTTACAAAGTAGATGCCGTTCTCTGCTCGACTATCGAGCAAACATTATATAAAGTAGAAAAAGTATACTATTCCTAATTAAAATAAATGAGGGGAAAGCACCCGCACTTGTCCGTCTCCACTTCAAATGTGGTAACAGGCAAACAATAGCCTTCAGGGGACATTTTTACTTCACACTTTTCACAGAAAATTTGATTTGCGGGGAATACATAAGTAGACGCTTAAGTCATGAAGACATTGAAACAACAATGAGAACTTATGCACATCTTCTAAAAGAAACCATTGAAGGAAACGATCAATTGGCAACCGATACTTTTATAGAAATGTATCAGTAGAAGAACAATTAACGCCTTACAATGTCCAAATTAAATTTTATTAAGAAAGCTCATGTTTGAAAAATAAACATGGACTTTTTTTGTTTTGCTTCCCTTCCCTTAATCAATCCCGTTGAATTATAATAATCTGTTATTATTAACCTAATTACATAATATAAACCAATACATAATTACATAATGATACAAATTACAATGAGGAGTTAATAAAATGAAAAGAAAAACAAAATCGGCTACTATTGTCATTGTAATAGCAGCCATCATCGGTGTCGCTTTTGCTTACACTCAATTCACAAATCAAATAGAAAAACCTGCTCAACCTGCTCATGAAGCAACAAAAACAATTGTTGTTGAAAGTGACGGAGTAATTCTCGAAAGTAAAACAAAAGAAGAATTGCTTTATCCTGACAACTTAATAGAAGACAAAGTAAATGAAGCCATTCACAGCATGTCTCACCAAAAGGTTCAATCTGGTGCTCAATGGGGTCACGAGCAAATAACACAAGAAAAAGTTGACCGATTGTTGGCTGTATGTAAAATGAACGATTATGAACATAACGATCTTTACATTCCAATATTGGAAAGATGGTCGAAAGGTGATTTTTCAAACGCCGTTGACGACCATAATAAAATTTGGAAATTACAACAAGGCGGAGGTGAAGAAGCCCCAGGAAAAGCAACTCGTTTGTCAACGCCAGAGGAGGAAGGGTATTATATAAAAGAATATTTCGAAAATAAAAAATAAGGAAATTTTCTATTTGTCTGCTATTTTTCAATTTATTATCATAATACTAATTACTAAAATCCACCAATTACTAAGATACAAATAAATTATCGGCGGAGGGTTTTATATATGGAAGAAAGACCGCTAACAGACAAAGAACTTTATCACTTAAATATCACTTTGAACGCAAAAGCCTATGGATTGAAGAACGTGTACAAAAAGAGTTTGGCGATTGAATTGATAAAATTAGGCCACGACCTTTCCCATACAATAAGAAACAAGCGCGACAACCATTTTCTAGTTTTTACATCCGTTGAGACTCCTGAGTTTATTCAAGACTTAATAGAATTGACCACAAATAAATCACGAGATCAATAACATCACAAAACGTCATTTACTTAACCGTAGTGACGTTTTTTCTTTTGGGTTAATATTCCCTATTATTCTATTGGAAAATCAATGCCAATGTTGTACGTTGTATGTAGGAGGCGAAATATTGAATGAGTACAGATGTAATAGTAGCAATTATATCAAGTGTAACAACTATCGGAGTCGGGATATTAACAGCAATTGTTGCATACAAAGGCTCTGTTACACTACCTCCGCACACTATTTGAATTGATTTTGTGTAGAGTAAAGGAAAATAAAAAAGACTCCACACAATTAAGTGTGAAGCCTTGATACGTAGCATTCTATTGCTAGTTTTAGATACCGGTGGTCGGGGTCGAACCGACACTCCAAAGGAACACGATTTTGAGTCGTGCGCGTCTGCCAATTCCGCCACACCGGCATAATGGAGATAAAAAAAATCGGATAAACCGATTAGCAGTTAAAATATGGAGGCGGCAACCGGATTTGAACCGGTGATAAAGGTGTTGCAGACCTGTGCCTTACCACTTGGCTATGCCGCCATCATACTTGGAGCGGAAGACGAGGTTCGAACTCGCGACCCCCACCTTGGCAAGGTGGTGTTCTACCACTGAACTACTTCCGCAAAAAATGGCTGGGGTACCTGGATTCGAACCAGGGCATGACGGAATCAAAATCCGTTGCCTTACCGCTTGGCTATACCCCAAAAGATAATTAGATAAAAATGGGGCGACTGATGGGAATCGAACCCACGAATGCCTGAACCACAATCAGGTGCGTTAACCACTTCGCCACAACCGCCATAATTACTATTTGGTATTATTCTAATTTAAAATTAAATGGGGCGACTGATGGGAATCGAACCCACGAATGCCTGAACCACAATCAGGTGCGTTAACCACTTCGCCACAACCGCCATAAAATTAAATTGGCAGGGGCAGTAGGAATCGAACCCACATCAAAGGTTTTGGAGACCTCTATTCTACCGTTAAACTATGCCCCTATTAGATTAAAACTGGTGGAGGGGGACGGATTCGAACCGCCGAACCCTAAGGAGCGGATTTACAGTCCGCCGCGTTTAGCCACTTCGCTACCCCTCCGGGAATACATGGTGCCGGCGATAGGAGTCGAACCCACGACCTACTGATTACAAGTCAGTTGCTCTACCAACTGAGCTACACCGGCAAAAAAACATGATGGGTCAGGACGGAATCGAACCGCCGACACTTAGAGCTTCAATCTAATGCTCTACCAACTGAGCTACTGACCCATGTTATTAAAATAAATGGCGGTCCCGACCGGGATCGAACCGGCGATCTCCTGCGTGACAGGCAGGCATGTTAACCGCTACACCACGGGACCATTTGGTTGCGGGGGCCGGATTTGAACCAACGACCTTCGGGTTATGAGCCCGACGAGCTACCACTGCTCCACCCCGCGATAATGATATATACTATTGTAAAAAATAATGGTGGAGGATGACGGGCTCGAACCGCCGACCCTCTGCTTGTAAGGCAGATGCTCTCCCAGCTGAGCTAATCCTCCATCTGGGTATTTAAATGGTGACCCCTACGGGATTCGAACCCGTGTTACCGCCGTGAAAGGGCGGTGTCTTAACCACTTGACCAAGGGGCCAACTATTGGAACAAATCAAAGTGCTGGCGGAGAGTAAGGGATTTGAACCCTTGAGACAGTGTTAACCGCCTACACGATTTCCAATCGTGCTCCTTCGGCCACTCGGACAACTCTCCAAGAATGGCTCCGAAGGCAGGACTCGAACCTGCGACAACCTGATTAACAGTCAGGTGCTACTACCAACTGAGCTACTTCGGAATAATTTTAGTATATAGCCTAGCGACGTCCTACTCTCACAGGGGGAAGCCCCCAACTACCATCGGCGCTAAAGAGCTTAACTTCCGTGTTCGGTATGGGAACGGGTGTGACCTCTTTGCCATCATCACTAGACTATTTGAAAGACAATACTTATTATAACATATCTTATAAAAATTACAAGTATATTATAATAT
>NZ_JBHERJ010000087.1:0-61738 GCF_043359455.1 Lysinibacillus sp. PWR01
TGACACCCCCCTCCATAAAGAGGAGTGAACACCTTCACATTATTTGAAAACCTTTGCTAAAAAAATTACATTTTGCGGGGGTGAAGCGGAAGGCTACTTGACTCCCGTGGGATAGCGAGATAGGTGAGCCCCTGTATGGAGATTTATTGGGGTCAGTTCACAGTAGCTTGCAACGGAAATCCATTTTCACCTTTCACAAAAATTCTAATGATTGTTTGTTTTTCAACACGATAAAAAGGTATTCAAGCCCCTCGCTTGAATACCTTTTTCTCATTCTATATCTATCGTCACCCATTCAGAGGACCATTGTTCAATCGCTTTTAGCACAGGTGCAATAGCATAACCTTTTTCCGTAAGTTCATACTCAATGACGACTGGTGTGGATGGAATTACTGTACGTAGCACAATTTGCTCAGTCTCTAACTCCTTTAAACGTTCTGTTAATACACGACTACTAATATTCAGCTGATTTTTAATGGTTGAGTACCTTTGTGGACCATCCAGTAGCTGATAAATAAGTAGGGTATTCCACCGATGATTTAATATCATGAGTGCTTTTTCAAAACGTGGACAAATATTTTTTTGATCCAAATGACTAACCCCCTTTTGTAATTAGTTCCTATTTAACAGTATATCACTTTTTTTAAAAAACCTGTTCTAAAAAAACATTAAGTTACTTGACAAAAGTTATTTTTAAAAATAAACTAAGTTACGAATTGTAAGTATAAGAAAAGGAGTTACTCTATTATGCAAAATATTGGTTCAACTATTTTACGTGTAGTTCTAGGCATTATTTTTGCCGTGCATGGTTTTCAAAAATTCCAAGGCGGTATCAGCTATACAGCTGACTTCTTTGATAGTCTAGGTATACCAGGATTTATGGCGTATATCGTGGCGATTATTGAATTAGTCGGTGGAATTGCTATTATTTTAGGTTTAGCAACAAGAATTTTTGGTGCTTTACTAACCATTACAATGATCGTGGCTATCTTTACAGCAAAGCTTAGTATCGGCTTTATCGGAGCTGATGGATTGGCTGGTTATGAATTAGATTTAGCTTTAGGAGCCATCGCTCTTTACTTTGCTTTAGCAGGAGCATCTAGCTTCTCCTTAGATTCTCAACTTTTTGGTAAAGAGTAAATAAAAAACCCGAAGTCTCCCATTTATAAGGGGGCTTCAGGTTTCTATCCATAATTGAATCGCTAACTATTTATAAAACTTTAAGAGTGCTTGTGTACCATTATCACCATAGCCTTCTGCGATTAATTTCTCATACATTTCATAGGCTAACGCTAGTCCAGGTAATGTGATGCCCATTCTGTTTGACTCATCTAAAGCTATTTTCATATCCTTTACAAAATGTTTAATATAAAAGCCTGGTGTAAAATCTTCTTTCATCATGCGTGGGGCCAAATTACTTAAAGACCATGACCCTGCTGCACCTGACGATATCGATTGTAATACGGTAGGTAAATCCAATCCTGCTTTTAGTCCATAAGCTAATGATTCACACACCCCAATCATACCAGAAGCAATGACAATTTGATTGCACATTTTTGTATGCTGCCCTGTACCTGCTTCACCTTGATAAACTATATTTCCTCCAAATTGCTTCATAATTGGCAATACCTTGTCATATGTATCCTGATCGCCACCAATCATAATAGACAAAGTGCCATTTTGTGCACCAATATCGCCACCAGAAACAGGGGCATCTAAAGCCTCAACACCGATTGATTGAGCATGCTTATAAATTTTAATTGCTAAGGATGGCTCTGAAGTTGTCATATCAATGACAATGTTGCCTTGTTCAGCTGTTTGGAAAAGGCCATTTTCCCCAAAATATACTTCCTCTACATCTGAAGGATAGCCTACCATTGTAAAGGCAATTTCATGATTTCTAAATGCTTCCGCAGGCGAGCTTGCCCATGACGCCCCTAAAGCAACAAGAGGCTCTGCTTTTTCTTTCGTACGCGTATAGACGGTTACTTCATGACCATTTTTTAATAAATGCTTAATGATACTAGCACCCATTACACCAGTTCCAATAAATGCAATACGTTTCTTTGTCATATGTACATGCTCCTTTGTTTTAGAATGTATGCACTCTCAGTGAGAGTTCAACTCTATATCTTTTCAGTTTAGGTGAATGAATGAAATAATTCAAACTCTTCCCACAACTTGTACTAAAATTTATATGTAAGGCATATATACCGAATAAGCAAAAAAAAGAGAGCAAGTGATTGGGGGATCACTGCTCTAAAGGGGGAAATGAGAATGTTGCTGTGTTCATAGTAAGTTATTCCCCATTGAAATGCATTTTAAACATATATGTTAAAATGTTTTTACTCTGAATACTGGAACAATCTTTTTAGTCTTCTTGGTCTTTTTCTTCTTCAAATGCCATCTGTCTATAATAAGTATTCATTAACTGATCTAATCTGCGACTCAGTTGAATGGTTTTTGCATTTTGCAACCCGTTTTCTACACCTGAGCGAATCATCATCTCACGAGTTTGTTCCATTTGTTTCAAGAGTAGATTGACCATTCATACAACCCTCCACACACAAATAATCATACCATTATTATACATTTATATTTCATTTCTTACAGCATTAACTTACGACAATGTTCGACAAATTAACTTCTTGGAATTTCAGTATAAGTATAGATAATCCGTCCATTTTGCTTGGCCTCACCTCTGAAATGTTTAAATAATGGATGCCTTACAAGTATTTCGCGAAATTCGTAAAATTCTTCCTTTTGAATTTCAATACTTTCTCTTTCCCCATTTTGTAATTGTTTAAGCATATTTTCGTATTTTTCCATTTACTTTATTCCTCTCTTTTCATTATTTGTGTAATAAATTATGAATTATTTAAAAAAAGCTTTACGTTTACCAATTTTTCATGCAAACTGTATATTATTAGTCGATGAAGGAGCTGACTGTCTGTGAAAATAGCTGAAGTTGGAAATATTATCGAGTTTAAAAATGGTCTCCAAGGTATTGTAGAAAAGGTAAATGAAAATTCGGTGATTGTTAATTTAACATATATGGAGAATTTTGATTCCCTAGAAATTGAAGAGAAAACGGTCGTCAATCATAAACGTTATAAAATTTTATATACTAATGAAGCTTAATAGTCTGAATAGTCCCTTTTTGTCTTAATAGATGATAAGGGACTATTTTTTTGATAAGATTAAGGTATGGAGGTCGAATATGCTAACAAATTCGAAACAAACAATACTATTTCTCCTTTCTTTATTATTCGTTTATGGCATGCTTGCTTTTACCTTTGCTAACCAAGCGGTATTTTGGTACATGTATGCATTCACTTTACTAGTATGTATTGCCATTGCCATCTTAGCTGGCTCCATTGAAGATCAATTACCTACATGGCAATTTTTACTCTTTGGTATTGGATACGGTACCATCACATATGGTATTATTCGCTTCGGTTACTGGCTCGCTCCATATATTAATAATAACTTAGTACAATCCGTTCAAAAATTTTTAGCAAGCTATGGACCACAAAATATTTGGCACTATGTTTTACTCGTATTTATCGTTGCCATAGGTGAAGAATTATTTTGGCGTGGTTATATCCAACAGCAGTTAAAACGCTTTATGCGCCCAACGTTGGCTGTCATAGTTACCGCAGTATTATGTGCTATATCAATTGCCCTAAGCGGATTCATGCTTGGTGTCATTGCCGCACTTGTAACAAGCATTATTTGGGGCTTCTTATATGAATGGCGTAAAAGTATGCCACTTGTTATTGTAGCTCATGTCGTTTTTGTACTATTATTATTTTTAGTGTTGCCTTTAACATCATAACATTAAAATTTGGAAACATTTTATCTTTACTGACGTTTAATTTAGAAAAGGAGGGTTTTTTATGCAAAAAAAATTAGTTTCTATTCTTGCATTATTACTAGCAGCCGTATTAGTTGTAGGTTGTAATACATCTGATAAAACAGGGGATTCAGATGCTCAACAAAATGAGCCATCTAATACTGGTGCCGATCAAAAACCATCTGGAGATGATACAGCAGGTGAATCAAATGAGGAAGAAGAAGAAGATACTCCTGCATCAAATGATACAAATACAGAGGATACTTCTAAACAGCCACAACAGGATGTGAAATACGTCCAAAATGGTGTAGATAAAACAGAAAAGGCAACTGAATCAGCAAGTGTTAATCAAAGCTATAAACTACAACAGCTTCCTGGTTTTACACTGACACAAGAAGAGCCTGGTAAAGACATGTTAGTGTCAAATAATGATGATGAAGTGTTTATGCGTATTGAGACGATTGAAGCTTCACAATCGAGCTTTGAAGAAGTAAAAACAACTATGCAAGATTATATGAATGCTGTGGGTGATACAGTAGCATTAACTGCTGATGAATTAGCTGCATTCAAAGATGTTCAAAATATCGAGGGTTATGTTGTAGACTACGATACTGAGAAAGTAATTGGGGTTGTTCTTGAAAAAGATGGTCTCATTACAAAATTAACAATTCATGATAATGATGAACAAGATTTAACAGATGCTATGCTTAATATGGCAGCAACTATATCTAAAAAATAATAAAATACTTAGGACGATAGACCATGTCTATCGTCCTTCCCTTTCTACAAAAAAAGTTGTCTCAAATCAATGAGACAACTTTTTTAATAAGATAAATCCTTTATAGAAAGGCCTATTTTCTTCAACAACGTAATAGCTTGTTCTTTTTCTTCTGGTGATAGCACACTCATTAATTCATGCAAATGCTGTTCGTGTTTTGGGAACAGCTCTCCCATAAATGCTTCACCTTCTGGGGTGATTTCTGCATACGTAACACGACGATCAGCAGGACAAGATACTCGTAATAAGTAACCTCTCTTCTCCAGCTTGTCAATGACATACGTAATAGACCCACTGGCTAACAAAATTTTATTGCCAATTTGCTGTAATGGCTGTCTTCCTTTATGATAGAGAAGCTCTAGAACAGCAAATTCAGTTGGGTTTAAACCATTATCCTGAAATAATTGATGTGTTGTCTCATTAATTGATTTTAGTGCACGTGATAATACAATATATAATTTTAAAGATTGTTTTAGATCTTCTGACGGCATATTCTTTTCCTCTCACTTCGCTCTTTATACATGACATTATAGCGACATTAGAAAAGCATTGTCAAAAGCAATATACGATTTAGAAGGTTTTGTTGCTCATTATGCAACCATTTTTACTCTCTTTATGTTACTAAATAAGCAGAATCTTTTGTGGATACTTCCATTGTATCCATCTGATTAAATGTGTAAATTGGAAACTGCAGATGGAAGCATGTCCCCTTCTGTAATTCGCTACTAACGCCTATTACACCTTCATGCTCTTCAATCACCTTTTTCACGAAAGCAAGGCCCAGTCCTGTCCCTGTTGATTTTGTCGTGTAAAAAGGCTGGAATAGGTTTTGAAGTGTCGTGCTGTCCATGCCAACACCTTCATCTTTTATCATAAGTTCGACAATCGCACAGTCATTTGTTGCCATTTCGACGGTAATCGTACCGCCATTATTCATGGATTCCATTGCATTTTTGATCAGGTTCATCAGCACTTGCTTTAATCGATTCTCGTTGCCGCCAATATATACTTGATTAGAAGTAGAAATATACTGAATCATAATATTTTTCATAAGTGCATCTGGTAGCATAAACTCAATGACTTGCTTTACAATATGATCCAGTTCTAATAATTCCACTTTCATCGTTGTTGGCTTGGACAATACTAAAAGTTCGGATAAGATTTGTTCCATCCGTTGAAGCTCACTGTCAATAACAGAGAGATACATGCGTGATTCATCATCAGCATTCAACTTTAGTAATTCCGTAAAACCTTTTAAAGAAGTTAATGGGTTACGAATTTCATGCGCAATACTCGCAGCCATCTGTCCAACAACATTTAATGCTTGCTGATGCTCGACTTTATGCTGAAGTTGCTTTTTTTCTGTTTCATCATTAATAACAGTGACAATAATATTATTGTATTCATCGAAAATACTGGAAATTTCATAATAGCAAGTTCTGCTCACTTGTGTTTCATCGACTACATGAATGCTTGCATGTTTTTCACCCATTAGTTTAGATAGGTAGGATGTAATTTGTCCTTTTTTCAATGTAAATGAATCGAATATATGTTGATGCGCTTTATGAAGGAGCTGCGAATTTTCAACTTTCAGAAACATTTCTGCATATTTATTAAGCCCAAGAATAATACCGCTAGCGTCACTAACAATGACAGCATAAGGTAAGTAATCATAGGCATTAAAAGATTGCGCTCTCTCATGTGCTTGACTAACATATAATTTATGAGCAACATCATCATTTAATGTTGAAATTTGCGCAACGATTTCTTCTGTATTGGGATCGTAAAAACATTTGAAAGATAACATTTCGTAGTCATTTCCAACTGTGCGAATATTGAAAATTTCTTCTGAACGTAAATCATTTTGTAACTGTTTGACGAACTTAGTCCATTTAAAATTAGATGGCTCGTCCATAGCTAAATAGCCAATATACGTTAAATTAAGATTAAAAAGTTTGATAGCAGCCTCATTGACGTTCAAAATTTTCCCTGCTTTATTGAGTATAAGTGTTGGTGACGAAGTACTTTTCATAAGATTTCCAAAACATTGATTAATATCATTTTGCTTCAACTTTCTCACCGAACCTTTCAAAAGAGTAAAAAACCTCTAAATCGAATTTTGAGTCTTTACTATACTTTATGACCGCACGATTCTATTATTACAAAATTTAGTAAATTTAAGTATTTTAAATTATTTCACGAACCGTTCACAAAATAAATAGGTAAAATGAATTATATTGTATGTCAGATACTTGACTGCTACAATAGGATGTTGAAAGGAAGATTATTGCATGAATACTATTTTAACTACTTTAAATGCAAAGTATATTCACACAAATTTAGCATTGCGCTATTTAAAAGGCGCAGCTTTACCGGAGTTTAACCCAATTATAGCAGAGTATACTATTAAAGATCCTGCTTTTAATATTGTATCAGATTTATTCCAAAAAAAACCTGATATTGTTGGATTTAGTTGCTATATTTGGAACATCGAAGAAACGATTCACGTTATTAAAATGTTAAAAACGGTCTGTCCAAATGTTAAAATTTTGCTCGGGGGGCCTGAGGTTTCTTATGATTCTCACCATTGGTTACGTCGAATACCTGAGGTAGACTTCATTGTGATGGGTGAAGGAGAAACTTCATTTAAACAATTACTGCGCTACTTCCATGGTGAAATTTTACTGGAAGATGTTCCTGGTATTTGTTATTTGGAGGGCGAGAAAGTCAAGATTCACGCTATGCCACCTAAAATTGATTTGCGTGAATTACCAAGTCCTTTTCGTTTCGAGGAGGATCTTCCCTATCTAGGTAAACGAATTCAATATATTGAAACAAGTCGAGGCTGCCCATTTAGCTGCCAATTTTGTTTATCTTCTATTGAAGTGGGCGTCCGATACTTCAACCGTGAAAAAATAAAAGAGGATATTCGTTTCTTAATGGATAACGGAGCTCGAACAATTAAATTCGTGGATCGTACCTTCAATATCAGCCGTAGCTATGCTATGGAAATGTTCCAATTTTTAATTGATGAACACAAACCTGGCGTTGTGTTCCAATTTGAAATCACGGCCGATATTATGCGTCCTGAAGTAATTCAATTCTTAAATGACAATGCACCAAAAGGTTTGTTCCGTTTCGAAATAGGTGTTCAATCGACGAACGATTTAACAAATACTCTTGTGAAACGTCGTCAAAACTTTGAAAAACTAAAGCGAACAGTAACAATGGTGAAAGATGGCGGAAAAATAGATCAACATTTAGATTTAATTGCTGGATTGCCAGAGGAAGATTATGCAAGCTTCCGTCAAACATTTAATGATGTTTTTGCAATGCGGCCAGAGGAATTGCAGCTTGGATTTTTAAAGCTTTTACGCGGTACTGGTCTTCGTTTAGAAGCTGAAAAGTTTGGCTATACCTATGTGGATCTATCTCCTTACGAAATCTTTTCAAATAATGTTCTAACATTTGATGATATCGTTCGCATTAAACATGCTGAGGATGTTCTTGAGAAGTATTGGAATGATCACCGTATGGATCATACGATTGAATACTTAGTGACAGAGGTCTTTGATACACCATTTGATTTCTTCCAGAATTTTGGGACGTATTGGGAAACAAAAGGCTGGTCTCGTATTGGCTATCAGCTGGAAGATTTATTCCGCCGTTTATTAATGTTTTTAGAAACTATTGAAAATGTGAATTTAAACATTGTCCAGAGTTTAATGCAGCTTGATTATTTAATGGCTCAGCAGTTCCAACCACGGAAGCTATGGTGGAATGAACGTCCAACAGAAGACCAACAAAAGGCCCTTTACCATGCCTTACGAGAAAATCCAGCTATCGCTGGTGAGGAATTTGCTAACTTTAAGTTATCTGAAAAAGAGTTGTTTAAGCATACCTTGATCATCCCCCACTCTCTTGACTATCAAGATTTCATAAATGGCAAAATTGTACCAAAAAATGGCTATCTGTTAACCTATTTCCGTCATGGTCAAGCGCCCTATTTTGCAACAATCTACTCTAAATAATAAGAAAAGCTAGTCCTGTAATAATTATCAGGACTAGCTTTTTTTCTTACTTAAAACATTCTTAAATCCTCAAAGTAACAATAAAGACTGTAAAATTTGTTCTTTCTCCATATCATTCGTTCCGTTAGTTAAGTATTCATAGCTAGCCCTATCAATATAGGCTAAATTACTTAAACAAAAACTGTTAAAACTTTGTAAAAATACCCAAAAAATGAATTGTTCAATCAGGAAAAATAATTTTAAATTTTTTGAATATTTTATGACAACTTCATGTTTTTATACTTTTTATGGAGTATACGATGGGATGATTACCTATTAAGCATCATATACTCCTTAAGATTTACCCTATAATTACTCTTTCTTTTGGATAGTGGAAGCCTGATTTTTTACCTCTTCCTCCACCCCCAAGTGTGTAAAGGAATGAAATTAATCCAACTCGACCAATAAACATTAAAATAATGATAATGATTTTACCAATCACTGATAAATCGGATGTTATTCCTAACGACATCCCACATGTACCGAACGCTGATGTGATTTCAAAAATAATCTGAATAAGGGATGCTTGTGGCTCTGTTATAAGCAAGATAAGGGTTGCAACTAACACCATGAAAAAGGCTAATAAAATAACGACAAATGACCTGAAAACATCAATTAAATGAATTTCTCGACCAAATACTTGAATATCCTCTCTTCCCCTAGCAAAGGTAATTAAGAATAAAATGGCCAAGGCAAAAGTTGTGGTACGAATCCCTCCACCAACTGAACTTGGTGAAGAACCGATGAACATCAGGAAGCTCATAAATATATCGGTTGCTTCGCTAAATGTCGTGACATCATAAGTTGTCAATCCAGCTGATCTTGTTGATACAGAATGGAACATCGCTGAAAATAGTGCTTCATGCCAAGACATTTCCTTAAAAGAATGGAAAGATTCAAGGAGTAAAATGACAAGCGCACCAACTATAAATAAAATGGCGTATGTTGAAGTAGTAATTTTAGTAAACAAACTAAAACGAAAATTCTCGCGTCGATTAAGTAAGAAAGTCTTCAATTCAATTAATACTGGAAAGCCGATAGCTCCTAATACGATCAGTACCATGGTAACCATTTGTACAAAATAATCATCATGGAATGGCAGTAAGCTCATTCCCGTAATATCGAAACCACCATTTGTTGTAGCAGAAATAGAAGCAAAAATTCCATGTAAAAAGGCTTCTTCTAATGTATCAAAGTAATTGGTAAAATGTAGCGTTAAAATAATCGTACCTGCTAATTCAATGCCAAATAAAATTTTTAAAATTTCGCGTATTAATTTAACAACACCAGAGACACTGTACTGGTTATGATCTATCATGATTAACTGGCGCTCACGCATGCCAATTTTTTTCCCAACTAGCAACCACACAAAGGTACCAAGTGACATAATACCAATGGCGCCTAACTGTAAAATAACAAGAATCATTATAAGCCCAAAGGTCGTATAAGTTTCCGAAATATTAATCGTCGTTAACCCCGTGACACTTACTGCACTGACTGCCGTAAACAAACTATCTAAAAAAGAAACTTTTACACCTTCTTGATGAACGCCTGGAAGCCGTAATAACAGGAAGGAAATCGCTATGGCTATAAAATAATAAGAAACAAGTACCTGAAATGGTGTGACTAGTTTATTTGATGATTTTTTCCAAGGCACTTTAACAACTCCTCCCACATATGATGCCCAACTAGATAGATTATAGTATAGAAAAAATACATAAAAAAAGAAAGAGGAATAGTGATAACTATTCCCCTAACGTTCATGTACTTATTTTTTATTTCGAACACCGACTAAATAACCTGCAAATGCAATACCTACTAGGACAATCCAGAAGGTTAACTCCCATGCAGTGGAATGTGGAAATTCCTTAGGTAATATCCCTACCTTTTCATGAGCCAATGTTAAGACAACCAGCTTCACACCTACCCAGCCAACGATTAGAAATGCCGCTGTTTCAAGTGAAGGATAATCATTTAATATTTTTACAAACCATTGTGCTGCAAAACGCATCATAATAACGCCGATAAATCCACCAAGGAGCATCACAATAAACTGCCCGCCATTGATACCGCCAATATCAAATCCGCCTAAGTGTGGCAAAGTTACAGCAATTGCAACGGCTGCAAGCATTGAATCAATAGCAAAAGCAATATCTGCCGCTTCTACCTTTAGGACGGTTAACCAGAAACCAGAACCCTTTTTTCCAGCTTTCTCAGTTTGTTCTTCTTCTTCATCCTTATGTTTACGCAAATCATATATATTTTTCGCAGACATAAACAATAGATAAGCAGCACCGACCGCTTGTATTTGCCAATAATTTACCAATACCGTAATAACAAACAGCGCGGAGAATCGGAAAATCAGTGCCCCAAATAGTCCATAAAATAACGCCTTTTTTTGCTGCTCTTGTGGTAAATGCTTGACCATAACAGCCATTACTACCGCGTTATCAGCTGCAAGTAATCCCTCTAATACAACTAGGACAATTAATACCCAGCCATATTGTAATAAAATTGCTTCCATTCTAGTGCCTCCTCTAAGCTCTATATACCCACTATGACCATTTCATCCAATTACAAAAAGAAAAAAACCCCTGCCCTAATTCAGGCAAAGGTCTCGCTAAGTAAATTCATACCCTATTTCTTTAAGGTACATTAATCTACACGTCATACGTATAGAGCCATTCACTATCACACCCGATGGTAAGTACCATGTCTTGACGAATGTGAAACCAGGTAAAGTTAATTGCCTGTTAGCTACTCCCCTTTGACAAATTGTCGAAGGTATCTTCTTTCAAATATTATAGCACTATCATTTACAGCTGACAAAAATATCTATATGTTTTTTCTTTACTTAATCTGAATTTGATAGCTCTTATCTTCTTTATGTGCTAAATAAAACTCAATCATTCTTGGCATCGTCTGTATAAAATCGGGGCATGTAATACCGCCCTTTTGTAAAATATGATGTGCTTCAGTCGTATCAAATGTGGCATTCCATGTTAAATAATCTAATGTTTCTTGTTCGACACCTAATTTTTTTCGAATAAACGGAAGCTGTAATGATAGTTTCGCCAATATAAATGGTAAACGTCCTTTTGGATAAGAGTTCGTAACTAGTTTCACCATTGTACGGTATACTTCCTGTACAGGGTGAGGATTTGGATCAGTTAAATGAAGTGTCTTCCCTTCTGCACCCTGCTCGTTTACCAGAAAAGTAGAGGCATTTAAAATATAGTCGACTGGCACTACATTAATCGTCGATGTAGATTGACCAATATACGGAATAAAAGGTAAACCCTTTAAACGTTCCACTAAGTTTAAAAAGAAATAAGGGCCATCAAATTTAATGGTTTCACCCGTTTCGGAATGCCCCCGCACAATTCCAGGTCTAATAATCGTCAGTGGCAATTCTGATTTTAAATCCTCTACTCGAAGCTCAGCCTCATATTTTGTTTCCTCATAGTAATTTTTAAATGTTTTAGGTCGGATTAATTCATTTTCACGTAGTAGTCCCTCTCGTGCACCTGCTACATAGGCAGTACTAAAATACATATAGCGTTGTAAATTTGGTAAGGTGCGGACAAAATCATTCACCATTGTTGTCCCATGAACATTTACTTTCCACGCAATATCACGTGGCACAGCTAAATCATAGATAGCGGCTAAATGCCAAAGCACTTCGATTTGCGGTACAATTTCTTTGAGGGTTTGATTGTCTAACCCCAGATTTGGTAGTGTAATATCGCCCTCCACGATACGAATCGAACAGTCAGGAAACTCCTCTATCAGTTTGTTTTTTTCCTTTTGTGCCTTGATGATTTCACCTGTCAACACGATCGCAATCACTTGTTGTGTCTGTTTCTTTTGGAATAATGCTCGAATTAGTTGACTCGAAATGAAACCAGGAAAACCAGTAAAAAAATGAACCTTCATCTTTCTTTCCCCCTTGAATCTAGCGCATCTTTCTTGTTTCTTTATCCATTAAGCTGTAGATAATCGGTACAATATACAGCGTTAGTAATGTTGAAGTCACAAGCCCTCCGATTACAGCAATCCCCATCGGTTGGTTCATCTCTGTTCCTTCTCCAATGCCAAGTGCGAGTGGTAATAGCCCTAAAATAGTCGTTAACGCTGTCATTAGAATCGGACGTAGACGATCTTGGCTAGCGAGTAATATTGCCTCATAAGCTGGCATACCCATTGCCTTTTGCTGATTAATATAATCGACAAGTACGATGCCGTTATTCACGACAATTCCAACAAGCACTAAAATACCAATAACAGAGGTCACACCAATTAAAGTATGTGTTGCGAACATAGCGATCGCCACACCAATGATCATTAATGGGACAGTAAACATGATAACAAACGGATACTTAAATGACTCAAATTGAGCCGCCATCACAATATAAACAAGCACGATTGCTAGCATCACTGCTAATAGCATATCATCGATTGCACTATCATAAAGCTCTCGATCCCCACTGAACACAACTTGAGTGGTAGGTGGCAAATTGACTTGTTCTAAGGCTTTATCTACTTTTGCAGAAATTCCTCCCAACGATTCCTTTGTTTCATAATCTACAAAAAAGGCCACTGCTGCTGCTTGATCAGAACGACGAATGGATACGGGACCCTCTTTTATAGATACAGTAGCCACTTCCTCTAATTTTACAAATAAGCCTGCTGGCGAACGAAGCTGCATAGCTTTTAGCGCATCTATACTAGTATTAAATGTCTGTCCATAGCCTGTATAAACGGGTAATACTGCGCCGTCCTCAGTAATTAATTGGGACGTTAATTGACCTTTTGTCATTTGATTCACGGTTTGAGCGATTTGTGCTGGAACAAAACCGTAGTCTTTTGCTTTTTCTCGATTAACCTCAATTTGAATCTCTTGAACAGTATTATCTAAATCTGTAGAGACATTTGTGACTTGCTGAATCGCTAGAAGTTCCTGCTGCACTTTCTTAACAGTCTGCTGTAGCCTTTGTTCATCGGAGTCTGTTAAGCGGAATGTTAAGGTGTGTGGTGACGAGCCTGTAGCTGTTGATACATTAAAAGTAATTTCTCCTTGCTCTCCAAGCTCTCCCTGTATATCTTGTTCTAGCTCTTCCACAAATTCGAAAATGGAACGTTGCCTTTCTGCTAATGGCACAAGTTTTACATACATTTCAGCTTGGTTGGCGCTAGTTTGTCCACGTGCCTGAGATTGTTGTGTACCGCCAATTAAACTAACATAAACATCCACATCTTTTTCCTGTTTCAAACGTTCCTCAATTTGCTTAACAATCTTTTCTGTTTCCGATACAGCAACACCTTTTTCAAGATTGACACTTATAGAAGTGAAGCCCTCATCGGTAGGCGGTAAAAACTCAGTACCTATTCGAGTCAGCCCAAATAAAGATAGACTAAAGCAAACTACTGTGAAAATTAGTATGAGCATTCGATGCTTTAATACCCAGACAATTGAATTTTTGTAATGCCCATAAAATTTGGACTTACTGCGTTCTACATAAAAATTACTGTTTTTCATTTTTAAAAGTCGACTTGCTAGCATCGGCACGACCGTCAACGCCACTACTAGAGATGCAATTAAGCTGAACGAGATTGTTAAGGCGAACTCTGTAAAAATTTGACCAATCAATCCTTCGATGAACATGACAGGAATGAATACTGCTATTGTTGTTAAAGTGGAGGCTGTAATCGCAAGGGCTACTTCCTTTGTTCCTTCCTTTGCTGCAGTAATGGGGTCCTTTTCTAATCCTAAGTGTCTTTCTATATTCTCAATAACGACTATGGCATTATCCACAAGCATACCAATCCCGAGTGCTAAAGCTCCTAATGTCATAATATTGAGGGAAAAATTCGCAAAAAACATCAACACAAATGTCACAATAACCGAATAAGGAATGGCAACACCAATGATGATCGGACTCTTTACACTACGTAAAAAAACAAATAGGATGAACATCGCAAATAATCCACCTAATAGTAAGGAAGAGCCGATGTTGTTAATTGCTAAATCTACATAATTACCTTGATCAACAAGAATATCTGCTGTGATTCCTTTATACTGTTCTTTTTTTAGTAATGCCTCTAAGGCCTTCTGAAACTCCTTCGAAACCTCTGCCGTATTTGCACCAGATTCCTGTAAAACAGACATAAGGACTGCTGGATGCTCATTAGCACGTGTTGTTGTAAGAGATTGTTGTTCTGTCCTCTCGACGGTTGCAAGATCACCAACGGTTAGCGATTCGCCCGTTAAAGGGTTCACCGAAACAATTAAATCGGCTATGCTTTCAGGTGATGATAATGTACTCACAATACGTGTTGATAGCATTTTGCCATCATCTGTTGAAACAGGCTCACCAGGAAGCGACACATTATTCGCTTGAACTATTTGCATCACATCTGTTTGTGTCAAGCCTTTTTCAACTAACTTTGCTTCATCTAATGTTATTTGAATCTCTTCAATCAATTTGCCAGAAACATTCACACTGGCAACACCTTCTGTCCGTAGCAGCTCTTTCTCTAAGTGCTCAGCTAATAAACGTACATCTACTTGATTATTTTCCGCACGTAAAGACAGCTGAATAATGGGAAATTGAGACGGATCGAACTTTAGAAAACTAGGCTTGCCAGCATCATGAGGCAGTGGGGTCATATCAATTCGCTGTAAAATATCAAGTTGGACCACTTCCATATTAGTGGACCAGTTGAACTCAAGCACAATTAAATTGGAGCCTTCTTGTGAGGTTGATTGGATTTTCTTGATGCCAGGTAAGGTGGCAAGTGTAGCCTCTAATGGCTTCGTTATCTTCTCATTTACCTCCGTCGGGTTTGCCCCAGGATATGAGGTGACAACCACACCAATAGGAGGATTTAATTCTGGAATTAACGTAATCGGTATTTTTAATAATGAGACACCACCTAGTATGATGACAAAAAGCATAGTAACAATCGTAAAGACGGGTCTTTTAATGGAAAAATGACTAATATTCATATAAAAACAAACTCCTTTTTCTACCTCTTCCTTTCTATGATAGCCGAAAAGGAGATTATTTTATAAATAAGCTAGGCTCCCTTTAGCAAAATACTATCCTTAAAAGAAACTTACATTTCCTAATAATGTATATATTCTACAAACAGTGTCAATTTTCCTTGCAAAAAAACACGAATCGCAAAATTGTCGATTCGTGTTTCATGATTATAGAAGGCTATAAAGTTTAATGTTTTCGTTTTTATCGGCAAACCATCGCATAGCAAACTCATTTTCAAATAGGAAAACAAGATTGTCAAAACGGTCTTTCACGAGCATGGAGCGACCTGAGGACATAGACTCTTTAACATCCTCTTCATTTTCAATCCAACGTGCGATTTTGGAACCAATTGGCTCCATTCTTACTTCCACATTGTATTCATTTTTCATACGATGCTCAAATACTTCAAATTGTAATTGACCAACTGCTCCAAGGATAACCTCTTCTGTATGCAGCGTTTTATAGTATTGAATGGCACCCTCTTGTACTAATTGTAAAATCCCTTTATGGAATTGCTTTGATTTCATAACGTTCTTCGCTGTTACACGTACGAATAATTCTGGTGTAAACTGTGGTAATTTTTCAAATTGGAATGTTTTCTTGCCACCTACAACAGTGTCTCCAATTTGGTATGTTCCTGTATCATATAAACCAATAATATCTCCGGCAACTGCTTCATCTACTGTTTCACGATCATCTGCAAGGAACTGTGTAGATTGCGTAACTTTAAAGGATTTCCCAGTACGAGATAATGTCATATTCATCCCACGTTCAAATTTACCAGAAACAATACGTACAAAGGCAATACGGTCACGGTGGGCAGGATTCATATTGGCCTGAATTTTGAAAATAAAACCTGAAAACTCATTATGCTCCACAGGATCAATGAACTGCTCATCTTCAGTAATTCTAGGCTGAGGTGTCGGTGCAAATTGTAAGTATGTTTCAAGGAAGGTTTGAACACCAAAGTTCGTTAATGCTGAACCAAAGAATACAGGTGTTAATTCCCCACGACGAATTTTTTCCTCAGAATACGCATTCCCAGCTTCATCTAGAAGGAGAATATCGTCCATTGCTTGTGAATAATAAGAAGTCACTTTCATTGGATGCTCCACAGCAAGCTCTCCATTGTCATCTATTGGTAAGAAACGTTCAGCTTCATCTGTACGGAATTGTTCAATGCGTTTATTATAACGATCATAAATACCAAGGAACTCTTTACCCATACCGATTGGCCAGTTCATTGGATATGCGTTGATACCTAGTACCTCTTCAAGCTCTTCAATCAACTCAAGTGGTTCTTTCCCTTGACGGTCTAACTTATTAATAAATGTAAAAATTGGAATACCACGCATTTTACAAACCTTAAATAGCTTTAAAGTCTGAGCCTCGATCCCTTTGGCAGCATCCACTACCATGACAGCACTATCTACAGCCATTAATGTACGATATGTGTCTTCTGAGAAATCTTGGTGACCAGGGGTATCCAAAATATTCACACGAGAGCCGCTATAATCGAATTGCATGACGGATGAAGTAACCGAAATCCCACGTTGTTTTTCGATCTCCATCCAGTCTGATGTTGCAAACTTACCTGTTTTTTTCCCTTTGACTGTACCTGCATCACGAATGGCACCACCAAAAAGTAAAAGCTTTTCTGTAATCGTCGTTTTCCCAGCATCAGGGTGACTGATAATGGCAAAAGTACGACGCGATAGTATATCTTTTTCTAAATTTGAATTCATTTCGTCATTCTCCTTTTTTCATACTTAATAATAATAAAAGAAGACTTGCCTTTCGTACAACCTTTTTACATGAAATCTCCAAAAAGAAAACCCTCTAGTTACAACTAAAAGGGTTTCCTAATAACTTAGCTTTCATCATACGAATTTTAATCGGCCAGCTTCTATCGCAATTTCTGCATCACTATGTGGGAATTTTGTATTTTCGATAATTTGATAATCCTCATGCCCTTTACCAGCAAAAATAATCATGTCACCGGGTTCAGCAATTTCAATAGCATGGCGCACTGCTTCTGCACGATCCCCAATACAAGCATAATGGTCATGAAGCATACCTTTGGCAAGATCGCCTGTAATACTAGCATAGTCTTCATAGCGTGGGTCATCTGTTGTCAAAATGACATATTCCGCAGCTGACGCTTTCTCAGCCATGGCAGGACGCTTCGATTTATCTCGATTACCCCCTGTTCCAACTAAGAAAATCAGCTTGCCCTTTTTATAAGGTTGTGCAGCTTCAATCGCCTTTTCAATAGCATCTGGCGTATGCGCATAATCAATAAAAATTTGTACAGGTAGATCTGAACATACTTTCTCCATACGACCTTTAACTGGTGGTAGTTGCTCAATTTGCTCAATAATGGACTCCATTGAATAGCCACGACCATAAAACGCAATCATGGCTGCCAATACATTATAAATGTTAAATTCCCCAAGTAAATTCATTTTTACGCGATAAATTCCTTCGGGCATTTCCACGTCAAAAGATGTCATATAATCGTGATACTCACAGTTAATGGCACGGAAATCAGCCTTTTCATTTTTTAAACCATATGTCCACACTGGAAATGGTGTCATGGCGGCATACCGCTCTGACCAAGCATCGTCAGCATTCAACACAACAAATTTATTTTTTTCTAAATCTTGTCCAAGTTGGGAGAATAATAAGCCTTTTGCATGGCCGTATTCCTCCATCGTACCATGGAAATCAAGGTGATCATGCGTTAGATTCGTAAAAATAGCGATATCATAATCAACACCTGCTAAACGCCCAAGTGCTAACCCATGTGATGAAACTTCCATTGTCATTAAACGACAGCCTTCCATTTTTGCTCGGAAAATCATTTGTTGTGTCGATAACGCATCACTCGTTGTATTGGCTGATTCATATAAAATACCATTTAAATTAAAGCCAATTGTGCCGGATAAGGCCGATTTTTCGCCCATACCATGCATAATATTTTGAATAATTCCTGTTACGGATGTTTTACCATTCGTTCCAGTTACACCAATCATCGTTATGTCCTTAGAAGGATAATCAAAGAACTTTGCAGCTAGTAAACCTACTGCGCGATCTGTATCTTGCACAATCACTTGTGCAATCGTTTCTCCTAGCGGTAATTCACGCTCCGTTACAACAATTGTTGCGCCGCCATCTACAGCCTTTTGCGCATAATCATGCCCATCTACTGTATAACCTTTGATACAAACAAACATGCTATTTGGTTGCACACTTCTTGAATCTACTACGATATCGCTAACCTGATCTGGCAGCACGCCAATTATTTTTTTCAAAGGTAATGCGCTTAACAATTCCTCTGCATACATTTCATAGTCCTCCAATCAATCTCTACACTCATATCATCACCCTTAACAATCGACAAAAAACGACAATATGAATTCCCCCACATTCTATTGAACTTATTTTACTACTTATTTCATGATAAATAAAATGCCTCTGTTGTGTTTTTTCAACGAAAACGCTTTCATTTGAACAAAAAATCATGTTTTCTTCAAATTTTCATTTATAATCACCAATCGGCATTTTTCGACATAACGAGAAAGGTTTATTTAGAGAACAATCTTCTATGCATATGAGACTTATTCTTAAAATGGAGGCATCATAAGATACCCCCATTGTTAGGCTATTTCATAATTGAACGCACAATTTTCACTTTTTGTTTATATGGTGGGAACAGCACATTTGTCTCCAGTTTGGAAGATTTTTTTAAAATAGATTTGGGGTGTGTAAAGTTTTCAAAGCTCGCTTTGCCATGGTATGCTTTCACGCCAGATGGACCTACACCACCGAATGGTAAATGTAAATTCCCAACATGTGTGATGGTATCATTAATACAGCCTCCACCAAATGGTAATTCTTCTAAAAAGTATTGCATTGCTTTTTCATGTTCTGAGAAGAAATATGCCGCTAAAGGCTTCGGTAATTGGCGAATTTGATGAAAGGCAAGTGGCAAATCATTATACATCATAACAGGTAAGATAGGACCAAACAGTTCTTCCTGCATCGAAGGACTTGTCCATTTTACGTATTCGACGATTGTAGGTTCAATATATAAATCATCTCGATCCATTCGTCCACCATATGTAATGGCATCACGTTCTTCCACGATTATTTGCTGTAAACGATCGAATTGTTTCAAATTCACAATACGACCGTAATCAGGGCTTTTCAAAGGATTTTTGCCGTAAAACGAACGAATCGTTTCTTTTAAAATTTTCATAAATCGGTCATAAACATCTTTGTGGACAAGTAAATAATCGGGGGCCACACATGTTTGTCCAGTATTTGTAAATTTACCCCATACAATACGCTTTGCCGCTACTTCTAGATTTGCTGTTTGATCGACAATCGCTGGACTTTTCCCACCAAGCTCTAAAGCAACTGGTGTCAAACGTTCTGCAGCAGCTTTTGCTACTTCTTTACCAACGGCTACACTACCTGTAAAAAAGATGTAATCGAAGGAAGCATGAATAAGTGCCGTAACCTCTTCCTTTTCACCTTCAACAACACGTACGTAGGAAGAGGGGAACGTTTCCTCAATGATTTTTTTCACAATGGATGCTGTGTGTACAGATGTTTCTGACGGTTTGACGATTGCTGTGTTGCCTCCAACAATGGCACCAATTAGAGGCTCCATTACAAGTTGGAATGGATAATTAAAAGGCCCAATTATTAATGTAACTCCATACGGCTCACGTACAATGAAGCTCTTGCCCATTTGATATTGTATCGGCGTTTTGACTGCTTCTGGTTCCATCCATTCTTCCACATGCTTTACCATATATGAAATACTATCTAATACAATGCCAATTTCTGTCGCATATGCTTCAAATTCGCTTTTACGAAGGTCTAAGTGAAGCGCATTCAATATTTCTTTTTCATATTTCAAAATTGAAGTTTTTAATTTCTTTAATTGCTCTTTTCTAAATTTCACACTTTTTGTTGCGCGTGAAAAATAAAATTGACGTTGCGCTGTAATCATATTTTCCACATCTTGTGACGTAAAATTCATCAATAAAGCACCCCTTTTTTAAAATGGCATACATAGTTTTTTCATTTTGAAACAAACTATCTTTGTCTATACGATACAACATCGAGAGGCAAAAATCCTCTTTCTACATCGAGGGGGTGAAATGGCATATGTGAAAATGAAATGTTTTAGTTTTTTCATCTCGGGAAATATACAACTACATATTAAAACCGAAACGGGGGCGTAGATGAATGACAACAACAACAGGAACATGGTGGGAGTCCATTTTTTCTGGACCATTATCGCATGGAATTTGTGAAGAAAAAATAATGCTATTGCAAGATGAAGCTTTCTTATATCTCTCTACAATACCTGTGGAGAATGAAGAAAATCCAGAAGGAAATTAAAAAATAGCGCATTATAGGATGCCCCTATAAATGCGCTTTTATTATTTTAATTAACAATGAACACTTGCTGCAATTGTTCTAACTGTGCTTCAAGTCTGCTGATGGCCTCTTCCTCAATTGCAAAGCCACCCTCTTCCAAACGAATGATTTGTTTATCCACAATGTAAACAGAATTAGTAATGGATGTGGCTCCTAGTACAGCTAAAACTGGCTTTAGTGCATATTCCAATGCCAATAAATGGCTGATTGACCCTCCTACAGCTATAGGTAGTATAGCCTTATCGAGCAAGGCTTTTTGCGGTAGCAAATCCAAGTAAGTCTTCAAAATACCTGTATAGGATGCTTTATAAATAGGTGTAAGGATGACAATAAGATCTGCTTCCTTAATCTGTTCATTTTCAGATTGTATTTCCTTACTTGAAAAATTCGCCGTTAATAAATCAGTAGCTGGTAGTTCATGTACATAATTTGAGTGAACCTCTATTCCTTGTGTAATGAAATGATTTTCCACCTTTTCATGAATAGCCGTAACTCTTGAATTTTTTGAATTACTTCCATTAATAATGACTGCTTTTGTCATCTTACCCACTCCCTTTATCATTGTTATTAAAAAAGGCCCCTATTCTACAATTCGACGGATAACCGTTTTGTAAAATAGAAGCCTCTAGATGTCTAGTTAACTTAAATACCTAGTATTCTTATAAAATTAATTTAACATAAATTTCTTGAATGTCAACAGCTTTTTATCATTGGTGAATTGCTTTCCCAAAAACAGCTTTTGCCACATCACCAATATGCTCCGACACTGTCGGATGTGGAAAAATCATATGTGCAAGTGATTGAGCTGTACCACCAGCATTTTTTGTTGCTAATAGCGCATTAAGCATTTCTGTTGCACCATCCGCTACTACACAAGCACCTAAAATTTGACCATTATCCTTGGATGAAATTAGCTTCACAAAGCCTTCTGTATTCCCCTCCATTAATGCCTTTGGATTAGTCTGCAGTGGCATTTTTGTTACCGTATATGGCGTTTTGACCTGCTCTTCTAATAAACCAAATGTGGCAATTTCAGGATGTGTATAAACACATCGAGGGATGCACGATTGATCAATTGGTATTGGCTGGTTGCCCACAATATAATCAACAACGTAAATTCCCTCCGCACTGGCAGAATGCGCAAGTTGATAACCACCCACTAAGTCACCAATCGCATACATATTCGGCAGGCTTGTCTCAAAATGCTTATTGACTGCGATTAACCGACCATCAAAAGTTAATCCTAATTGCTCTGCAATTTCTGTATTCGGACGACGTCCAGTTGCAAATAAAAGGTTTTCATATGTATAAGAGCCTTTAGATGTATGAATGGTATTGCCTTCAAATTTTTCAAATTGGAAATCTGTCACAAGTTCAATACCAAGCTTCTTCATTTTTTCTCGAATCAGCGGTCTTGCTTCAGCCTCTTCCGTTTGTAAAATATCCTCGCTATGATTAAGCACTGTTACCTTAGTACCGAGGGGTGCTAAACTAAAGGCCATTTCAACTGCAATTACACCTCCCCCAATAATTGTTAACTGCGCTGGAAGCTCCTCTATATCAAAAAATGTGTCTGTCGTATAGTAGGTAGATGTCTCTAACCCTTCAAATGGTGGGACGAAGGGTTTACTGCCTGTGGCTAAAATAATATCTGTAGCCGTTATTGTCTCGTTCTCGATTGTAATTGTTAAATCCTTTGCGACTGAAGCTTCGCCACGATATAAAGTAACATGATTGCTGACAATATAATGCTCAATGTTTGTTAATAGTTCATGAATAATCGTATCTTTCCGCTGCATTAATCGAGGAAAATTAATTTCCACTTTGGGCACTTCTATTCCCCAGCTATTCCCCCGTTTTATTTCCTGCACAAGTTTACTATGCTCCAATAAAATCTTTGATGGTATGCAGCCAACATTATAGCAGGCGCCTCCCAATTTATCTCGTTCAATTAGCGCGACTGTTTTGCCATTCTTTGCTGCATGTATGGCTGCTACATAGCCACCTGGTCCCGCTCCAATTATAGCAATATCAAAATTTTCCATAATTTTCACCTCATGTACCACCATATCATTTGCAAATTTTGAATGCAATGACAGACATAGTAAAAGCCTCTCATTCAATGAAAGGCTTTTGACTTACATAGTATTTGCTTCTCTTTCGCGGGTATTCAACACTCATTGCTCTGTTTAATAAATATTTCGTTGCCAAAATCGTTGCTGGGCAATGGCAGCTACAAACTTTTTCGGGAAATCTTTGTTACCTGTCGCTAACACGATGCCTGGTCCTACATTGGCATTCGACATATTGAAGAAGGTTGTGCCAGTTGCAGCAAATCCTATGGGCTTAAAGTGACGATATGCTTCATTTATATAATTGACGATATAAGTATTGAATTTCGCCTGATTACTTGCTTTTACCCCAACAACATATAACGAGTCGAATAATACAGCATCGGTTGTAATAAATGTGTCAGTAGCCGTTAATTGCACACCATTATTCCCTGTCACAACACCTAGTCGATCAGAGATGATGCTGTAGCGTACACCTTGTCTTGTTAAATATTTCAATACTTCCCCGACTTCATTTGCATCAAAGCCATCACCAATTAAGACACCTACTTTCAGTGTATAAGGTAATTTAATGGTATTGGCTTGGCTCAGTGCAGGTGAGGAGGCTGTTACCTTGGACTGCTCTCCGCTAGGACGATTTACACCAACATTGTCTGCCACTGTTGTAGCCATTGCTTTATCTACATGGACAAACATATCCACTACTTGCTGACGAACTGATTTACTCTTCACTTTTCCTACTTCGAAGCTAAAGGCATCAATAATATGTTGTTTTTCAGGTGGGGACATGCTATTCCAAAAGAGCCTTGCTTGTGAAAAATGATCATCGAAGGATTTACTACGCGCTCTTGTGATTCGCCCCTCAACCTTTTCTTCATAATGAACATATCCTCCTTCTCTTGCAGTAGAAGTGGCTGGTGTATTATTGGCTAGTGAATTTTTATGATAGCTTACCCTACCTAAATTAATCGTCTGTCGGCTAAAGCCATTACGTTGATTGTTATGCACAGGGCAAATCGGACGATTAATAGGAATCTCTGCAAAATTTGGTCCCCCTAATCGAATCAACTGTGTATCTAAATAAGAAAAGAGTCGACCTTGTAGCAGTGGATCATTGGTAAAATCGATGCCTGGCACAACATTACCTGGATGGAACGCAACTTGCTCTGTTTCAGCAAAGACATTATCCACATTGCGATTTAAGGTCATCTTTCCAATCTTCTTCACTGGCACTAGTTCCTCTGGCCAAAGCTTTGTCGCATCTAAAATATCAAAATCAAATTTAAATTCATCCTCAGGTTCTAGTATTTGTATGCCTAACTCAAACTCTGGATAATCTCCAATTTCGATCGCTTCCCATAAATCTCGTCGCTGAAAATCTGGGTCCTTCCCAGCAATTATCTGGGCTTCATCCCAAACAAGAGAATGCACACCTAACACAGGCTTCCAATGGAATTTAACAAATCTTGATCTCCCCTTGTCATTGACGAAGCGGAACGTATGCACGCCAAAACCTTCCATCATACGAAAGCTTCGTGGAATGGCACGGTCAGACATCACCCACATTACCATATGTGCAATTTCCTGATTACTGGCTACAAAATCCCAAAAAGTATCGTGTGCGGAGGCAGCTTGTGGCATATCATTGTGTGGCTCAGGCTTTACAGCATGAATTAAATCGGGAAACTTAATGGCATCCTGAATAAAAAAAACAGGTATATTATTACCGACTAAATCATAATTTCCCTCATCCGTATAAAACTTCGTTGCAAACCCACGTACATCACGAGCTGTGTCCATTGACCCTAAGCTCCCTACCACTGTCGAAAATCTGACAAACACAGGTATTTTCTTTTTCGGATCCTGCAAAAATTTCGCTTTCGTATACTCTGCCATGGATTCATATAATTCAAACTCGCCATGTGCTGCAAAACCTCTGGCATGTACAACACGCTCTGGAATACGCTCATGATCAAAATGGGTAATTTTTTCTCTAAGATGAAAATCCTCCATAATTGTCGGCCCACGAACACCTGCCTTTAACGAATCTTCATCATTGGACACCCTTAGTCCCTGATTCGTTGTCATTTTCGTGCCCTCATTCTCGACACGAAACGGCTCAAGTTGATGATCCTTTGCGTTTCCTTCTACATTATTGGATTGATTTGACTTTGAGTTATCCACGCAATCCCCTTTCATACATGTACTGATTTCGCTCCATATACACTATATGTTTTTGAAAAAGAAACATGCCTTCATTTCGACAAAGCATTATGTAAAGATAAAAACAGGCTTCTATTTGATCATAGAAAACCTGCTCAATCTTAAAATATGTATCGTATCATTTCATGTATGTTACAGTATGGGTTGTCACGGCTCTCTGTTTCTCGGAGAGCCATCATGTCTGTGCAATTTTTAATCGCTACCTCATGTCGTAATGCAATGGGGGCTATGATGGCTTCATCAGCCTTATGACGGAAATAACGACTCACACCAAGGTGCTGTTCCATTTTGTCATTTAAGACAGCACGGGGATATTTTTCTGTACTGTCGACTTCCTCAAAATGCAACAGTAACCACAATTCAAATGCTTCATTTGTATAGGCAATATGAATATTTTTTTCCTCGCAAAATTGATTGACTTCCTCTAATTGCTTATCGGTTAGATCATCCTTATCAAAAACAATCCACACCTCATCAAAGTATTGATAGCTGGAATCTCGATAAGCATGTTGGGCAAGCTTGATTGCTGACCGTTTAACATTTTTTATTTTGACACTAACCATTTTAGAACGCTTTAAAATACGCATTTGTTCAAAATAAATACGTTCAGTTTCACCTTCACAATAAATTAAGATGGTTTTACGCAGTGTTCGGCTCCCTTGTTGACGTACTCTCACTGCTCAGATACCTCCGCTTCTTCTAAATATTGTTCGGATAAATACTCATTAATGACAGGCGTTGCACCAAATTCCCCTTTCATATACCGTTTCGCATAAGAAAGATCCCCACGTTTCTTTTGTAAATCTGCAAAATCAAATAAGGAGTATAGTTCCGATTCATTTTTAAAGCTTTTATTCACAAACCAGATTTGATCGGATCGTAGTGGCTGATCAAGTAATTCTATTTCATGACTCGTCACGACAAATTGATTACGGCTATTGCGTTTGCTGTTCATAATAGCCATTAAAAACTCACAAATCGATACATGGAATGCTGTGTCGAATTCGTCTATAAAAATGGTTTTTCCTTTATTATAAGCATCCACCATCACACATGCTAAATGTAGCATTCGTACTGTGCCCTTAGAATCCATTGTCCAATTAATTGTTTCTGTCCCTATCGGTTTACCTGCTTCATCAAATGATAAGTAATGTAGATCAATATCTACTTCTTGAATCACCTCAGGCGTATCAAACTCATAGCCAATTGTATTTTTCTCTCTGCGTTCCACACGTCTAGCCGTAACATCTTGAATGGAAAGGTCTGCAATTTTAAGAAGTTTGATCACTTCTTTTTTAAAGGGCTCCTCTTCAAGTTTACGAATAAGGGGATGACTTGATAACCGATTTGCTTCATCTAGAAACAGAATTTTATGTAAAAACCAATCGAATATCTTTAATGCATCAGGATCATTAAAAACATGCAATACGGATAAAAAGGCTGTATTGTTTCGTGTGTACTTTGTCAATTCCTGCGCTGTTGTTTGGGCTGTTTCATAAGAATATTCTGTACCGTCCCATTGTCTGACAAACAGTTCTTCCTTCAGTGACCTATTCGTTTTCACAAGACGTTCATAAAGAACTTGAGAAGCATTATACTGTATTTCATAATCGTACAAAGCTCCGTCTAAAAAAAGCGATATCATAAACTCTGTTGGTTTGTCTTGCTGTCTTCCTAACTTAAATGGTTGATAGGGTAGACGTAATTGCTTTACATTATTTAAGTTTTCAAAATTAAAAAGCAAGGAACGCAATACTTTAATAGCCGTAAAAAGATTGGATTTCCCACTTCCATTTGGGCCAAAAACAAATGCACTTTTTACAAGACGAAGTGTATCAAACTGGATTGTGTGGGTATCCTTCCATTTTCGTAGGCGACTTCCCGCAACCATTGAAAATAACGTATCATCTTTATAACTCAAACAATTTTTCACTCTAAAATCTACAAGCATATGTAAGCCTCCGTCCGCAACCATTTCTTTAATGAATTATTATACTATAGACATAGAAAAAGACATATTACTCAATGTAATATGCCCACATACTTTATTGCCTTTATCCACTATTTTGTTGAATTTCTGCTAACTTTTCATTTTGTAGCGCATGCAATGTACGTTCGATTCCTTCTGCAAATGAAGTTTTGGGCTTCCAACCAATGGCATTGGATAATTTGTCATTATTTAAAAACGAGTGTTCAATATCTCCTTCTCGTGCTGGGGCATATTGAATTTCAAGTGGATGATTTAAATGTTGGAGCAGTAAGATGACTTGGTGAATAGACCAAGCTTCATTGGTGGATACATTATACGTACCTTGTAAACGTGCAGATACACCTGCGTAAATAGCATCTGCAATATCATCAACATAAATGAAATCACGCGTTTGTTCACCATCACCATAAATCGTAAAAGGTTTACCTGCCATACTGCTTTTTAACATACTTGGAATCACAGCTGCTTCACCTTGCATTTGCTGTCTTGGACCGAAAACATTGGCAAATCTATAAATGAGAACGGGCAAACGATAATCTTTTTGCCATTTCTCACAGTAGGTTTCGCCAATGCTCTTATTTAATCCGTACATAGATATTGGTTCACAGACATCTGATTCTTCTAATGGAGGATAGTGACTATCTCCATAAACAGCTGCTGAGGAGGCAAAGACAAAGTGCTGTACCTTATACTTGGATGATAAAAAAAGCATTTGGCTGAGCCCAACTATATTGGTCAAAATATCCTTTACTGGCTCCTGGATAGACTGTTGCACGCTCGTTTGCGCTGCACAATGGACGACCACATCAAAGTTTATTTCCTTAAAAAGATGCTCGCAAACCTCATCCTCAACATTTAACAGATAGGATTTATGCTCAAAGTCAACATTCCGTAAATGCCCCGTACTTAAATTATCAATAATATAAACCGTTGCACCTTCTTCAAAAAAACGCCTACCTACTGCACTGCCAATAAAACCATAGCCACCTGTCACTAATACATTCATCCTATCGCCCCCAAAAACAATATGATGATTTATATGCAGTAATTACTAAAAATATGCAAGAAACTTATTTGTTGGTAATTTTTCACAAATTCTTTTTACAAGATTGCTTCATTAACAAGTTTCTATCTTGGGCTATATAAAAGGCATGCTTGAAGATTACTTCAAACATGCCCTAGCTATCTATTTTTAAGCTGGATTAATTTCTAATTCAACCGTTACTTTAATATCTTTCCCAACAAGAACGCCACCAGTTTCTAATGCTGCGTTCCAAGTTAGGCCAAAGTCTTCACGATTAATTGTTGTTTCAGCTTCAAAGCCATATACTTCTTGACCCCATGGATTTGTGCCTTTTCCATTAAATTCTGTATCAAACGTTACTGATTTTGTAACGTCTTTAATTGTTAAATCACCAGTTACTGCATATTCATCGCCTGCTTTTTTAGCAATGTTTGTAGATTTAAACGTAATCGTTGGATATTTTTCTGCATCAAAGAAATCTGCTGCTTTTAAATGATTATCGCGGTCTTCACTACGTGTATTAATGCTCGCTGGATCAATTGTAAAACTAATAGAAGCAGTTGTTAAATCTGCAAGATCTGCTGCCTCAATATCAGCTGAGTAACTGTCAAATACACCCTTAACTTTTGATACCATCATGTGCTTTACTTGAAAGTTAATTGCTGAGTGTCCTAAATCAATGTTCCATTTTGCCATTATAAATTCCTCCAATTGGTTGATTTTATCTCGATTTCGAGATATATTTTAAAATATGAAGCAACTACAGTTTTTATGTTACCCAAAATTGGTTAGGATAAACATTTGTAGTTACTTATTTGTTTACATCTTAGCTTATAAAAATTTTTAATTACTTTCTGTAACCTACTATATATTAATAATTTAGTTACGTCAAGTAATTAAATTAAATTTTTTATACATAAAAAGGATGTCCGAGTCATCGGTACATCCCTTTCTATTCTTTCCCTCAACGTTTTACTAATTTGCCTTGCACGACAAAGCGATGATCATCACTCATGACAGCATCCTTACATGTAGATAAAGTAAGGATTTTATCGTCTGGACTTATATCAACATCCATCTGAATAGCAGACCGCTCCTGTATTTCCTCCAAAAATTGTTGATAAGCCTCCCTGCCAGTAAAGTCGGTCTCAATATAATAGAAATCAATCGTTGTCTCATATGCAGCAAAAACTTCAATATCATAGCCCTCATATAAGGTATCAAGGTATAGGATTGGATGTTCATCTGCATAGTCTTGCTTTAAGTAATTTTTAAGACTACCAAACATTGTATTATTCTTCATAGCATGTCCATACAACACCGTGTTTTTGTCCATATTCAGTATATTATTTCGATAATCCATGAACACACTCCCGGCCCGACTCTCCTGATCTTTATAGTTATGATTTAAATAAAAGTCATTGTTATCAGCTTGTAATATTGGATTATTAAGTTTTGTCCCATCCACTGAAATCCACCCAACAATATGAGAATTGATCGCTAATAAATCATGAAACTGTGGTCTTATAGGTAACGTGGATACATCATCTGTCGTTTGATTTTCCGTCATTTGATCTGCTGGCTGTTCTTTAATAGCTGTCAATGTGGCTTGATAAATGGCTTGTACTTCCTTTAACGATTTTGATGTTTCATAATACGTATAGAGGTACTTAGCAAGTGAAAAAGCCGAAAATAAAAATATTGCTAAATATACAAGTGTTAACAACTTTGATGCCTTTTTTTTCATCCGATCACCATCTTATATCCCCATTGGCATCATATAATAGCCAAGCTGTTTATCTTCATTAAATATCGCGTCAACTCCATAGACTTCTTTAATCACTTCTTTTGTAATCACATCACGTGGAGCACCCTCTGCGAAAATTTGACCTTCCTTCATCAAAATAATATGGTCACTATAGCGAATGGCTTGGTTAATATCATGAAGCACCATAATAATCGTTAAACCATGCTGCTCGTTTAATGTTTTCACCAGTTCTAACAATTCAATTTGATAGTAAATATCCAAATAGGTTGTAGGTTCATCTAAACACAATATTTCTGATTGTTGTGCTAACGCCATCGCAATCCATACACGCTGCCTTTCCCCACCAGATAATGCCTCTAAATTGGTTGTGCCTTTATGTTGTAAATTTGTACAGGCAAGTGCCCATTCAATTGCTTTCGTATCTTCATCGTGATTTTTTTTCAGCATTGTTTGATGAGGTAAACGACCGAATCCTACTAATTTTTCTATTGTTAAATCTTTTGGTATATCATTTTGCTGATACACGATGGCCAGTTTTTTAGCAAATTCCTTTGGCTTATAGTGCAGTAAATCTTTATTTTCTAACGATACAGTCCCTGCTTTAGGTGAATGAAGGCGAGAAATGACACTTAATAATGTTGATTTCCCACAGCCATTCGGACCAATGATAGTCGTAATTTTACCTTTGACAATTGTTGTTGAAACACCATTTAAATGGTTACGTGTATTATCATGCGAAACAATGATGTCTTGTATATTCATGTTCGTCACTCTTTTCGTAATAGGAATATTAAGAATGGGCCACCGATTATTGCCATAATTGTGGAGGCTGGAATTTCAATAGGTGCAACAATTGTACGGCCAATCGTGTCTGCCAGTAAAATTAATAGTGCACCTGCTAATGCTGTGAATGGAATGAGCACGACATGATCATGCCCAACCAATCTTCTAGCAATGTGAGGTACTAGTAGACCCACAAACGAAATGACGCCTGCCACAACAACTGATACAGCTGCTAATAAAACAGCGACAGCTGCAATGAGTAACCGCGCACGAGCTACTTGAAACCCTAAACTTTTGACTGTTTTGTCTTGCAGTACTAGCAAATTACACCAGCTATATAAAGCAAATGCACCAATCAATCCGATTGTTCCATATGTCACAATTGTAGAGACATCTTTCCATGTACGCATCGTTAAATTAGAGCCAATCACACTGGATGCTGATGTATTTAGAGAACCACCCAAGCTAATAAGTGCCTCTGTTAATCCTGTAAACATAGCGTTAATGGCAATACCCACTAAAATTAGCTTAAGCGGACTCAAGCCAGATTTCCAAGAGAGTGCAAATACAAGCGAACAAGCCAATGCACCACCCATAAATGCTAAGACGGGTGTCATAAAAAATAATGTAGGGAAAAAGGCAATGATAGCAAGCTGTACAAATGCTGCACCAGAAGATATTCCGATTACCCCAGCATCAGCCAATGGATTACGCATCACGGACTGTAAAAGCACCCCAGATACTGAAAGTGCCGCACCTGCAAATAATGCTACAATGATGCGTGGGAAACGTAAATCTCGAATTGCCTCCATTTGACTATTTCCTTCTTCAAATAATGCTCCTATAAATTCAAAAAAGCCCATTTTAATGCTACCTGTTGTGGCTGAATAAACGACTGTCACAAGTAATAAAACAATTACAATTAAAAAACTGACGATTCTTTTTGTCATATTGGACTTCCTTTTTCTATGTTTAAATTCTATAAAGATAAGAAAAACGCTCTATGATAAGTATAATACTGATCATACGAGCGACAATTCTAATTACTATTTACGATAGAAGATTTCCATCAGTTGTCCTAAAGCTTGTGGTACTTGTAAGGAGGCTGTCGTCCCGAATAATTCTTCCTCTAAATCATAGACTTTTCCGTTTTTCACTGCATCAAAATGTTTCCAAATATCATTTGTTTTAAATTCCTCATCGAACATTTTCACAACTTCATCTGGCATACCATGTGATAAACGTAAAATAATATCAGGATTACTGTTATGTAGATACTCTGTATTGGAAGATAAATATTCAGCGTCCTGACCTTCCATTACATTGATTCCCCCTGCTCGCTTAACAAGATCACCTGCATAGGAATTTTCAGTTGCTACTAAATAGCTCCCTGGAATACCAAGTAAGATTAAAACACGAGGTCCTTCTTTATTTGCCGCAACACTTTGTACCGCTTCAATATTTTTCTGTAGATCCTGTACTAGGCCCTCAGCTTGTGTTACACGATTATAGCGTTCACCAAGTGTTGTGATTTCCGTTAACATGGCATCCACACTTTGAAAATTTAAAAAGTCGACAGGGATATTCAATTGTTTAAACTTATCCTGCAAATCGTATTCTAATGTCGATACAGATAATACTTCTGTCGGATTTAATGATTTCACAATTTCCATATCAGGCTCCATTGCATTGCCGATAGTTGGTAGACCTTCAAAACGTTTTGCTAATTGCTTTTCCGTTTCTGGTACAGCGATCGCATCCAAATCCAGCTTATCTAGAATATCTGCCACCACAACTGTTCCAGCAATGATACGTTGCTCACTCTCTTCTGTTCCTTGTTCTTCTTCAGCAACCGTTTTCTCCTTCACTGCTGGCTTGTCACTGCCACTACAAGCTGCAAGAAGCAGAGATAGTAATGTCAACAACAGTAGCCCTATTTTCCAATCCTTTTTCATTGTGTCATCTCCCACTTATTTTTGCTTCACTCTGTCATTTTTTGTTTTTTAAGACGTCGAATGAGTAGCCAGCCTGATACTAGGCAAATAACGATAAGCAATATAATTTTCACTATATTTAACGGTTCAATCTGCTGGGGTGTCATAGAAGTATTCATTACCTTTTCAGTAGTGGCTTCATCTTTTATGTCTTCCTCTGGTTCATCTTCTTCCCCTTTATCCACTGATTCATCAAGTGTCCGATCAAATGCTAATTTTTCATCCAGTGGCACAACGAGCATCGTCTGGGAAGTTGGTTCTTCGGATTTAGCAGAGTTTGTTTCCTCCACAATAGTGGCTTGTATAGATGGTTTTTTTACTTGCTCTTTCACTACTCGATCCGCCGCTTTATCACTGACAACGGGTTTAGAAGCTGTTACTTTAGAGGGCTTATCTAAAACCTTTGCAACTTGTGTTTCATCAAATACTAACTGAACAAAATATTGATGGTGATAAGAAATATCAGGAATATCGATCTTTACCCACATTCGTAATGCTTGTGCTAAATCTTCAACCTCAAATTCTACAATCCGTACATTATCTAGAAGTGAAAGCTGTTTAGGTTCAACTTGCTCCCCTTTATAATCTACCTTTAGCCCTGTGACCCAAGCTGATTGTAAAATCGTCATTTGCGCATAGTATCTACCATCTTTTTCAATCACTTTTGCCACAGGCTTTACATAACTATTCATAATAGAAGGTTCTTGTTTACCATCTACCATTAAAACATAATTTAAAGCCCATTCCTGACCCGTTATTCCCTCTGCATCTATTTCCTCCACTACTTCTTTATCGTCTTCACCTTGCGAAATATTTGGTGATAATGTCTGCATGTTTAGGTGAAGCTCTTGGGAAAACGAGGCATATTGTTCTTCTGTTGCAAGTTCTATACTGCCATTGATGATAATTGGTTGTTGTAACGCTAAAACATCAAACTGAACTAAATTTTCTATTTTATCCAATGTGAAAGAAAGCTCATGGCCTAGCTGTTCGATATGTATATCGCTGATAGGACTTAGCTCTTCAAGAGCCATTGTTAATTGATAGTGCTCATTCTTAACTGAGAGCATTGCTACATCTTTAAAAAGGCTTCCTTCAAAGCCTTCGATAGGAGAAAAACTTAGTTCAACTTGATAACTACCATCTGCGATAGCAGAATCCTCAGCTTTTGCTTGTAGAAAAAGGGACGGAGAAAAAAAGAACAATATAATTGAAAAAATAACCACTAGGCAAAGGTTACTTCTCTTTTGTGTCATTGCATGCTAGCCTCCCATTTCTTTAAAAGCACAGGAACTTCCTTCCCCATAAATGTGAGAAAGGAAGTTGCTGTTAAGATCATTATTTATTCAAGTATTGCAATGAGCCATTTAAAATTTTCGCCATATGTGATCGTTTTAATGGGCTATTCGCATCGATAACAGTTTTACCATCTGCAGTAGGTGAACCAGTCATGACTTTACCTGCATACAGAAGTGCAAAGGCTTTTTTCGCTTCTTCATCTTTCACTTTTGCTCCATCAGCATAGTAAGTAAGACTTGGGTCACCAAAGTTCATTTCTTTACCTGCTACATGTGTTACTGTACGATAGATCATTACAGCCGCTTGTTGACGAGTTAATGTATCATTCGGATTAAAGTTCGTTGCTTTTTTAACAATTCCTGCTTCAGCTAATGCATTAATTGCTTGTACTGCTTCAGCGCTAAGTTTACCTGTATCTTTAAACCCAGCATCTTTTGTAGAAGTTACGTTCAATGCACGTGCCACCATTAAAGCAAATTGAGAACGTGTAATATTGTCGTTTGGTTTGAAGTAGTCTTGACCTTTAACAATTCCTAAACTGTAAAGTGATAAGATTGCTTCTTTATTTGCATCTTTACTAATATCTTTAAATGGATTTACAACTGGTTTTACTGCACCTTCGACAGCAAAGCTAAATTGTACTGTATGATTTGAATCATATTTCACACCTTGTGCTGGCTCATCAACAACGATGTGTAATTGAGCATTCACAAGTTTCTTTAAATCAGCTACTTCAAATGAGTATGTGCGTGCATTTGTAGCATCGTCTTGTTTCACTAAAGTTGCTTCTTTCCCCTCTACAGTGAAACCTTTTACATATTGCCCTTGAGGGAATGTCATTGTCACGATGTTTTTACCGTCTTTAGCAGAAATGCCTACTTTTGGTGCAATATATTGTTTCATGATCGATTCTTCTGTTGTACCATTTTTATAAACAGTGACAACTACTTCGTTCACTTTAACTTCTTCTTTTACTTCTTCTTTAACATCTTCTTTCACTGCTTTTAAATCGAATTCGTACCATTTGTCCATATTTGCAGAAGGAACGACTACATGGATTTTTGCTGATTTAACTTCATCAACAACCACAGGGAAACTGTATGTAATTGTGCCGTCGCTATTTTTCACTTCAGTTGCATCTACATATTTATCGCCTTGCTTTGTTTGTAGACCCGCAATCATTGGTGCCGATTTTGCTGTAACCGTTAAAGTTGCTTCAAATTTCCCGTCTTTTTCAACGATTGAACCCTGTGGTACTAGATGAGAACTAATAGCAGGCTGATCTTCTGTTGTACCAGGTTTGAAGATTTTGAAATTGATAACTGATGCCGTTTTGTCAGCTTTCGTTGCTTCTGCTTTTACTTCTGTATTTGTTGTTACGACCTCTGCTGCAGATGCAAAGGATGGAACTGAAAGAGATGCAGCTAGCAATGAAGCTAGTACTATTTTAGTTGCGCGAGATTGACGTTTTTTAGCCATTTATTGACCCTCCGTTTTTGTTTGTAGTTTTTTTCTATAAAGTAAAAATGCTGACCCCACTAAAGCTACAATTAATAGGTACGGTGTTGCATCACCTGTTTGTGGATTCGGCACTTGACTTTCTGTAGTAGAAGCTGTGGACGCTTTGGATTCATTTGACGTTGTTTGTTGAGTCGAAGCTGTAGAGCTAGCAGTCGATACGGCATCAAATACAAGCGACACGCTATATTCATGGTGATAATTAATATCATCAATATCAATTTTCATAGATGTTACTACTGGTTGGGATAAATCTTTAACCGTGAATTGTACAGTACGTGTATCTGCCGCTTTATCTTCACTGACAACAGTTGCGCCACCAGGCGGTTGAAATTTTGTAATCCATGCACTGTTTTTTAGGGTAATTTGCACAGTAGCTGTGCCATTTTTCACCGTTACGTTTGCCGGTTTTACAAAATAGTCGTTTGCAATAGATGCAGAGTTACTATCAGGTTTATTGACCTGATACTTTATCGAATGTGTGCCATCAGCCAGTTGAGCAGATGCTTGTGTCAGCCCTAAGTTAACAACGACAATACTAACAAGCATGATCAACATGAGCATTTTCTTCATGTGTTGCACGCCTCCTTTAGTCATAGTAAAACATCATAATTGAAAAAATATTCGTATGAAAGCACTTCCACCTAAACGAAAATTATTCTCAATTACGATTCTACTCCCAAGAATAATCGCTGATACCAGTGTATGTCAACTGTTAAACCAAATTAGTCCTCAATATGTCAAATTTTCCTCCTAATAAAAAGAATATAACCAAAATATGGTTACATTCTAAGGGTGATGTATTCATTTAATGCACAAGAAATATTTTTTCAATACTTACTAATGGTTACCCATTCTCGTAATTAAAGATTTTGTTAGCAGCATAGATATTTTCTATAATCTGTAAACTATGGTGATCGACCATTACTTTTATACGTTTTAGATGTTATTTTGCAAAAACCTCAAAAATACCAATCATAATTAGTAGCCATCCTGATATTGCTGTAGAGTGCTTGCCAATATACGTTTTTGATAGTAAAGAGCCACATCTACTTCCCACCCCAACTGTGATAAACGAAAACACGCCGATGGAAATGACCGTCCAAAGGGCAGAGATGCCATTTGCACCTATTGCAATACCCCCTGCTAAACAGTTCGCTGATAATACGAAACCAAGTGCCATTGCCTCACGCGTTGAAATCACTAAATTTTTATCTTCATCAAATAATTCAGGATTGCCAGCTATCCGTTTATTAGAAAAATTATTGGACATTAACGTCCATACACCAATGACACACAATAGTAAACTTCCTAATAAATTGGCAGTATGCGGTGAAATATACTCAACAACTGTGCTACCTGCTGTTACTGCGACATATGTGACAATCATTGACATAACAGCAATCACGGCATTCGATAAAATTGGAATTTTAACTTGTTTGACACCATAAGCTAAGCCGATCCCCAAGTTATCTAAATTCGCAGCGATCCCTATTAGAATAATTGTAATCCAATGCATACTAAGCCTCCTCGCACCCCAGTCTCCATTTTCACCTATCATATGTCATCAATAGAAAAATTTATGGGCAGCCCGATATAGACTGCACGGCCAATCCCATGATTCCCGTAATGATTTGCACAGCATCCATTTGACAAAAGTAACAACTTGTTTTTAAAATAAAGTTGTTACTTATTTATTTTTTAATTTTTACAATAATTCAAGAGTTGATGGAGAGGGGAAATTTATGAGATATCTAAGATTATGGAAAATTGGTTTCGCTTTAGCCTGCCTACTAGTTTTATCTGCATGTGGTTCAGCAAGTGAGGGTACGCAGAATAATAATAGAAATGAAATCAATTTAGCCTATGTTGAATGGGATACTGAGGTTGCTTCTACACATGTAGTAGGACAAGTATTAGAGGATTTAGGATATAAGGTAACATTGACGCCTTTAGACAATGGGATCATGTGGGAGGCACTTGCAAACGGAGAGGTTGACGGTATGGTATCTGCCTGGTTACCGCAAACACATGCCCCACAAGTAGAGAAATACAAAGATAAAATAGAGAATTTAGGTGAAAATCTAACTGGTGCTAAGATTGGTTTAGTCGTTCCAAGTTATATGGATGTCAATTCTATTGAAGATTTAACAAACCAAGCTAATCAAACAATTACAGGAATTGAACCAGGAGCTAATATGATGGCTACAACAGAAAATGCCTATAAGGAATATAAAAATCTGGAAGGTTGGCATGTATTGACCTCGTCTGCCGGTGCAATGACCGCAGCCCTTAGCCAAGCCATCTCCAATAATGAAGAAATCATCATCACAGGCTGGTCACCACACTGGATCTTTAACGCCTATGATTTAAAGTATTTAGATGACCCGAAAGGTTTATATGGGACGGAAGAATATATTGGCACTTTTGCCCGTAATGGCTTGAAAGAGGATGCCCCTGAAGCCTATCGTGTCCTTGATCGTTTCCACTGGACTGCTGAAGACATAGAAAGTGTGATGTTTGATATTATGGAAGGTATGAGTGCCAAGGAGGCTGCTAAAAAATGGATTGATAACAATCAAGATAAAGTAGCCGAATGGACGAAAGATTAAAAGTATAATGACTAAAAAAAATCCATTTACTAATGTCTAGTAAATGGATTTCATAATGTAGACAGCTACATTCTATTATAGAATGAACCGTCTAAAATTTTTAACGTTCCCAAAAAATGAGGGAGGTTTCAGGAGCGTAATCATGAACTAGCAAACTTCTGGAGAAAAGTAGCTAAAGTTCATCCTCTCTACACTGTATTGTAGTCGAGGAATATTCTTTATATGATAATGATAATCATTATCAATTATTTTGTCAACATATAAATAGACTTTTTTTTCGTAGCAGTCCCCCACTTAACTTAAGACGCCTTCGCTGTATGATAAAGAGGTTGAAATCCCTTTTTCATTTGTAAAGCCAATCTCGCAGTCTAAAAGACTACCAAACATTATGGCAATGGCATTTGAAAAAGCCGCCGCCTGTAAAATACAAACAGCAACTTCAACTATAGTAGCTGTTATCATCTGTGCAAGCTACAATAAATAATTTAATTGTCTATTAATTTTTATGACAGCTTTTTTTCGGAATGCTTTTTTCAAAAAAATTTAAGCTAATAAACAGCGATTGGCCCATAAGGTCCTTCGATAATTTCTATTTTTGTTTCAAAAATATCCGTCAAAATTTTCGAGTCCATAACTTCTTCTACTGTTCCGAAAGCGGCAATTTGTCCATCTTTCATAGCACAAATTCTATCAGAATACTTGGCTGCAAAATTTATATCATGCATAACAGTCAGAATGGTTCTTCCAAATTCATTAGCCGCACGTCTCAAATGCTCCATCATTTGAACAGAACGAGCAACATCAAGGTTGTTCAAAGGCTCGTCTAAAAGTACATATTCAGTTTCTTGGCATAAAACCATCGCTACATATGCCCTTTGTCTTTGGCCACCAGAAAGCTCATCTAAATATCGATTTTCTAAATCCGTTAAATCTAAGAAATCGATATATTTAGAAATAATCATCTCATCCTCTTTAGTTAATCTTCCCTTTGAATAAGGAAAGCGTCCAAATCCAACTAGTTGTCTAATCGTAAGCCTAGTGACAAAATGATTTTCTTGTCGCAATATAGTTAAAATTTTTGCTAAGTCTTTTGATTTAGATTCAGAAATATTCATATTTGCTACCTGAATTTGACCTTCTTCCATATCCAAGAGTCTTCCAATCATCAAAAGTGTCGTAGACTTTCCGGCACCATTTGGTCCAATTAATGAAGTAAAACCAGCTTTTGGTATTTCAATATCCAAAGGTCCAATTTTCACCTTATCAGTATAGAACTTTTTAACATTATCAATTTTTATCATAAAGCCCTCTTCCTTAAAATCACAGTTAAAAATATGATTCCACCAAATAATTCAATAATAACTGAAACTACACCTTGAGCATGGAATACATGATACATCAAAAAGTATGCACTCGTTATGATCAAAAAGCCTATAGCAAGAGCCATTGGAAAAATATATCGATGATCATAAGTCGATGCTGCCTGATAGCTTAGAGTGGCTACTAAAAAGCCATAGAAAGTAAGTGGTCCAATCAAAGCCGTTGAAATGGACATTAAAATGGCAACTAATACAAGTGTATAAATGACACTAGGTTGATATTTAACTCCAAAAGTAGTAGCAACATCCTTGCCTAATGATAATATATTCAAATTCTTAGAATGAGCAAGAAGTAATATCGCTACAATGATTACCATAGGAATGACGATAGGAAAATAGGCAGAATCCGCATTATTAACAGAACCAAACAATCTCGCCTGTAAAATATCAAACTCTGAAGGCGCAAGTAGTCTTCTCATGAAAGTTGACACAGAATTTAGCCCAGTCCCTATAATAATGCCAACTAAAAGCATCAATTGTAAATTTCCATATTTACCGGAAAGCAACCATCCATACAAAATCAAACTCATCAAGACCATAACAACAACCTGAAATAAAAATGATCCAATACCACTAAAATTTATTAATGCACTAGCACCAAAGAAAAAGATTGTACTAGTATGAATTGTTGAATAAAGTGATTCGAAGCCTAACAGCGAAGGCGTTATAATCCTATTATTTGTAATCGATTGAAAAGCAACAGTCGACAGGCTCTGACAAACTGCAGCAATAATCATGGCGACAAGGGCTACTATTCGTCTCATTACAACAGGAATAAATGAAGGCGAATCTATTGGAACCGGATTGTTATACACTAAAAGTCCATATGAAGAAAGGATGCCTAAAGCAATCAATGTGATCAGTATAATCCAATAGCGTCTTTCCTCCTTCTTAGTACGAAAAGCCCTAGCTGATCTATTTTCATTCTGAAGGCTAGCATCGATTTCGACATTATCTTTATTTCTATATTCGAATGTGGTCATCGTAGCCTCCTTGGTTTTCTTTGTCTCAATAAAATAGTAATAAACACAACTGCCCCCACTGTTCCAAGTATTAAAGAAACAGGTACTTCAAAAGGCATGATAATTGTTCGAGAAATGATGTCACAGGCAGTTATAGTTCCCATTCCAATCAAACATACCCAAGGTAAATTACTTCTAAGATCATCGCCTCTAAACATTGAAACAATGTTCGGAACAATTAACCCCAAGAAAGGTAAGTTTCCAATAACAGCTGCAACAATTCCAACAGCAAAAGAAATAAGGGCTGTCCCCAAAAGAACAATCCTATTGTAATTAACGCCAAGGCTTGTTGCGACATCTTCACCTAGTCCAGCTAAGGTTAATCTATTTGCATAAATAAAAATAAGCAAAGTAACGATCACAATTAGCCATAAATATTCATATCTTCCCACCTGAACGGCCGCAAAAGAACCTACAAACCAAGTTTCAATGCTCTGCGTCATTTGAAAAAGAAGTCCCATAAAAGTGGACACTGCAGAAATGACTGCTCCAAGCATTAATCCAATAATTGGAACAATTAAAGACGAACGAAGCTTAACTCTTCTTAAAAATAAAAAGAAAATCATCGTTCCTATAAAAGAAAAAATGATTGCACCAGTCATTCTTTGAACTAAAGTTGGGGAAGGAAATAATAAATAAACTAGGAGCAGTCCTAATCCTGACCATTCAATAGTCCCCGTTGTAGTAGGTTCAACAAAGCGATTCTGTGTAATCAGTTGCATGACGAGTCCCGCCATTGACATTGCAGCTCCTGTAAGCATCAATGCAGCTGTTCTAGGAACACGAGTTATGAAAAACATCTCCATTCCATCCTCTTGTCCACGTATATCATAAACTCCAGTAAACAGTGATATAATGCCTAAAAAAATAACAACTATAATCGCTAATATAAAAGGTTTTGTACATATCTTATTATGGTTATAAAACTGGGGTTGAGAAAAATTCTCAACCCTAGAAATTATATTTTTTGGCACTATTTCATACTCCTTTACACTACTTAGCTAAAGTATTTGCAAGATTTTCAAATAACTCTATATAAGTCTGAATTGATTCATTCGTGTAAGTATCTGCCGGTGCATAAATAATCTGTTCTTTAGAAACAGCCGTTGTTTTTTGGAGAGCAGGTGCGTTAGCAATAACATCCTGGGCAGGCGCTGATGTTGCTGCATCAGATGTTGCTGCATCACGGTCTAATACGAACAACCAATCCGGATTACTTTGTGCAATTGCTTCAACAGAAACTTCATCACCTTTATGATCAGTCGTAGAATCAGCAACTTCTAGTGCTGGAGCCCAACCGAAAATTTCATACATTGGTCCCCACACACGTCCAGAATGTGGAGCTGCAAAACCAATATCCCCACCAGAAACAATAACACTCATCACTTTATCTGTTCCATTATAAGCAGATTTTGCATTTTCGATTACTTTATCAAAATCAGCTACCACTTGTTTCGCTTCTTCATTTTTATCGAAAATTTGTCCTAAAGCAATTGTAGAATTTTTAAGTCCATTTACTAAGTTTTCACCAGGCGTTGCAGTTTCCTCAGAAACATCAACATTAAGATCAATAACAGCTGCATTTGGCACTAATTTTTTGATATCTTCGTAATAGCCAGCAAATCTTTGACCGATGATTACAAGTTCAGGGTTTGCAGCAGCGATAATTTCAAGATTTGGTTCGCGGTGATTTCCAATATTTTGAACTGAATCATCCTTTACATAAGGTGAATCCGCGGGCATTACATCCTTTGGAACAGCTACTAGTTCAATATTCCAATCAGCTAACGTTTCGAAAGTTCTATTATCCAAAGCAACTACATTCTTTGGGTTTACAGGAACAGTAACAGTTCCATGGGCATCAGTGATTTCAACCGTCGTAGGCTTAGCAACCTCTTCACTTCCGTTATCTTTAGGCGTTGACTCTTCGTTCGTTTTATTACTTGAATCTGAACAAGCTACTAGCATCAAAGTCAAAACTGCCAAAATACCAACAAATTTTAAAAACATAGATTTCTTCATACATATACTCCTTATAGTGTAATTTTTTGAAAATGATGAAGTCTATAGATTGAGTTGGATAGTAATTGCTTGCCATCCTAATCGCTATTGATAATCATTTTCATTTGTTCGTCCTGTGGAATAGTATAGTGATTAATTATGTGAAAATCTTGTGAAGGATATAAATTAATAAATAAAGTTACATCAAGCATAAATTGGATACAAAAAAGGAAAATATGTTTCCGCCTCTTCAATACCTTCCAAAAACTGTTTGCTTACTCGATTTAATAGAACAAAAAAAAGAGCAAAACGGTTGAAACTGTTTTACTCGTTTTTTCGATTATGTTTAATATTGCTTACTGTGACAAACTGCATGATACCTATTATCTTCTTGTTACTATTCAATCATTGAATAACCTCTGCCATGGATTGTTTGAATATATCGATCTTTCTTCTCGCATTTTAGCTTTTTTCTTAAATACCCAATATATAAATCCACTACATTTGGATTGACAGCTAAGTCATATCCCCAAACCTGATTCAATAGCACTTCACGGCTCAATATTTTATTTTTATTTTTGATTAAAAATACTAGTAAATCATACTCGCGCTTAGTAAGCGGGAGATTTTCGCCACCTTTTGCCACAATATTGCATGATGCATCAACAAAGAGATCCTTAAACCGATAGAAATCAGTCTCGTTTGTCTGGATAACGTCCCCTCTTCTTAGAATAACTTTTATCCTTGCTACTAATTCTTCTTTTACAAACGGTTTTCTTATATAATCATCTGCTCCTGCTTGCAATCCGGCTATGCAATCCTTGCTAGACACATTATCGGTAACAATAATGATCGGTGTCGTTTTAACAGCCCGTATTTGTCTGCAAATTTCGGGTCCAGATATACTTAACGAATCCCAATCCAATACGATAATATCCCAATCTTGCTCATATACTATATTTAAACCTTTATTTTCATTGTGAAGTGTTAAAATGAAATAGCCTTCTTGCTTTAGCCCGCTTACAATTTTTTTTGCCAAAGACCTTTCATTCTTAATTACCAACACCTGCTTCACTTATGATTCACCTCTACTTCATTACATAAATAATCTATTACAAAAAAATATTGGATTTATCAATCTTAAATTTCTCAAAAACTATTATAACAACTTATCTAAATAAATTTTTAAAAATTTACAATAAATATGTAAAATACTAAACTTTGTAATTAAATTGATACTTATGAAAATTTAAGAAAAATCGATGTTACCTCAACAAGTAATGGCCTTGAACAAGCAAAGAATATATGAAGAATCACTTTAATGGGAGAATTTACAAAAATACCTTAGCTTAGATAGAAAAATTGACTCCACATTCGTATTGTAGAAGGTTTAAGAAAGTATGGGTTTCTCCTACAGCGTACATAAACGAAATTCGTATACATTATGCATAGGAAATACTTTGTGCTAAACTAACCATTAAAGGTGGGGTTACTTTTAAATAAGGGATGATAGAGAAATTTACTTTAGTAGAAGTATTAACATCAAATAGAGAAAACTTATAATTATTGCAAACACATTAAGTTTTAAATTAAAAAACCCGCCGTTTTGAAAATAGCCTAATCAAAATGAGTGGGTTTTTAATATAAATATATTCTAATATAAATCACTTTAAATATCTTGCTTCAAACATATATTGATCATATAATTTACCACTTTCAAACTGGATTATTGCATCAAGAACGGACTCTAACATTCCAATTTTCCAGATAGTCTCTATTACTGGAACTGTTCCTACTGTTTCAATAGTTCGTTTATATTTTTCTAACTCTAAACTTCTTTCAATCAGTTCTTTAAACGCCTTAAGGGTATTCCCTTCATGCTCAAATGGTCGCTGTAAATTAATATCATTTAATTCGTCTTTATACTTTTTAGTTGTTTGATTTCTCATTTTTTTAGCTTTATCTGCTTGAATTTGCATTGGTCCGTAACGAAATCTTGAGCGCCATGCTACAAAAGTTTTTACTGGAACACCTAGTAACTTAGCACCATCCCACTTCTCCAATTCTTTTTCTACACAAACTTCATACATAACATCCTTTAAAGGCTTCCCGAATTTTTCTTCTACAATGATTTTGTAATCCAAATCTATCACTCCTAAACCATTCGTAATTTCATTAAACCTTTTTTGATTCAAAGTACAATTTTAAATTACTTTTTCTTAATTTATTAGCTTCTTTAATTAAGTTGATTTTTTTCTCATGTATTTTTTTTAGTGAACTTATTGCATTTTCTACGATTGCTGGAGCATCATTTCCTAAGTTTGGCAAATTCTTATTTAAATATTCATATATAGCTTTTTTTTCAATATCGGATGGTACGGTTGGCGCTAGAGGCAACTCGAATGGTGATTTTGTATCTACCAATTCTTGAGGCGTATTATATAGAAACTGAAAAGCATTTTGTAGCATCCTTCGTTGCCTTTCATCAGTCACCTCATAGACCCCTTTTGAATCAAGAGTAATTCGATCAAATTCAACCATTACTAGTTTGTCTGGTTTTCTATTTTTTGTTCTGTAATACAACATAACCTTTAAGACGTCCTGTTCTGAAAGCTCCTTTATTTCTTTGAATCTCCCATTTTTAGGGTTAGGAACCTTATAAATTTTATTCTCTTTTGAAATATACAACCATTTTATACCACCCATAATCAATCCCCCTAAAAATAATAGAACATTCGTTCCTTTTTAGAATTATAACGAACAGATGTTACACGTTCAATTTATAAATAACTTATTTGACTTTATCTTTACAAAACTTTCAAATAGAAGAAACTCTACTAATTGACATGCAATTTAGTTAAAAAACTAAAATTGGACATTCGTATAATCAATGCTTTGGAAAAAAATCCACGAGGATTAATACCTCATGGATTTCGTTTTAAGTAAAATAATATTTCTTGCTTCAAGTGTTACTTCTGCATATCTTTAGGTTAAGCAACCTTAATAGATCGTAAAGTTAAAACGATTACGATATCATGTAAATCAAAAATAAATTCATCTCCTTCTATATGTTATTGATAATCATTTTCATTTGAATGTTCTATGGAGAAGTATAACTTTATTTTATGTGAAAATCCTGTGAAGGGTAAACTTGTTACATTACTAAAGAAGCTAGGAAAAACCGATGTATTTTGAAGGATCATTAAGGAATGAAAGAATAATTAATAAAGCTATTTGTGTGGGGAGACTACGAATAACTGAAATCCAAACATCTTATTATGCTAAAAATAAGTTTGGTATTGCTAAAGAGGAGTAGGTTGAACTATTTCTAGTTCATATTAACATTTCCAAATCAAAGGTTATTTTTAAAATAATTGATTCTTCATCGTAACTCTTGGCTGATTTTATAGTAATTCAATGATCAACTATTTTTGTGACATTTAGTGTAGCTCTCTTTCTGTACTTGGTCAATAGCTATATACTTACTGCTTCAACCCCATCTTGACATCAACTTTAATACTGTACAAAAGTTGAAACGCCACTATCACCAAAATGGGACTTGCCAATCAATGTCGTGTCGAGGAGTCTATTGGAGCTATGCTCACTTTGGACATTTTAAAGAAGAAGTAAACATCAAAGAATACGAAAAGTTAGAAGAGGTAAAACAAGAAATAAAGGAATTTAAAAAGCTGCTACCTGTAAGATACAGACAGCAGCTTCCTAGCCTTTTTGAAATTGTCTTTTAACAAGCGGCTTTTTAGATTATTGAACTACTTCCGGATGGAATCCATCTTTTTGGAAGTAATCATCATGTGACCAAATATTTAATTTTGCATCCTGTGCTTTTTGCTGAATAGCTCTAAAGGCATCTTCAAATGTGTTGTTTGGCTTATGAATATAACGTACAACTGCTAGACCTTCCTTTAATAAAGATTCCTGCAATAACACATCATCTACAAAAACATAAGCTAATAAGCGATCATAATTGTCTGTTTCTGGTCCAACATCATAGACCGCTTCAATTTTTTGAGCCTTTTCCAATAAATTGATCGTGTACTCTTTTGCTTGTTCAGCATATGGCTGGGCGCCACCTTTGTTGTAATTCATTTCAGGTGTATCCACCATTAACAGACGAATTTTTCGTTTCTCATTATTAATTGTCGCCTGAATCGTATCCCCATCATATGCTTTAATATAGTCTATCTCAAAGCGTTTATTTCCTGTTTTTTCTTCCACTTGTTCAATGGATATAGTACCTTGCTGATCTGTAACTGATTTTGTATCTTGATCTTCTGCAGGAGATCTGCCAAATATCATATACAATGCTACAGCCAGAATAATCGTACCACTTGTTATTAATGTTTTTATATCTTGCATTTTCATGTAGTAGGCCCCTCACAACTCATCATCTTTTCTTATACCTACGACTCGTATAAGTTGTGTAACTCATCATCAGGAAGACAAAAAGTTTCACGATGTTTCTATTGTAAAATATCAAGCTACTACATTCAAGCTATCACATTGTCACAGCTACCCAATGATTAGGAGAAACCTCTACTAGCTGACTATTTTCTACCTCATAACGTACTTTTACATCTTCTGCATGTTCAGCATCGCTATATTTCTGCTTCTCTATTGCAGGATCTGGAATAGGAATGGAGCGTAATAATGCACGTGTATAAGGATGCTGTGGATTAGCATATAGCTCTTCACTTTCTGCCAATTCAACAATTTTCCCACCATACATGACCGCAACACGATCACTGATATGCTTCACCATGGATAGATCATGGGCAATAAATAAATAAGTCAAACCAAGTTTTTGCTGTAATTCCTTTAATAAATCAACAATCTGCTTTTGAATAGAAACATCCAGTGCTGATAAGGGTTCATCACAAACAATAAAGTTTGGCTCGACTGCTAATGCTCTAGCAATCCCAATTCGCTGACGTTGACCACCTGAAAATTCATGAGGATAACGCATCGCATGTTCTTTCTTCAAACCGACAAGTTCAAGCAATTCCTCTACTCGTTGTCGTCTCTCTTCATGTGTCTTCACCAGACCATGAATATCAAGAGCCTCTCCAATAATATCTAAGATTTTTTTGCGAGGATTTAACGATGAATAAGGGTCTTGGAAAATAATTTGCATATGACGACGCATTGCCTTTAGCTGTTTTTTCGTTAGTCTTGTTACAGGTATTCCTTGATATAGAACCTCGCCATTTGTAGGCTGATGAAGCTGGAGAATCGTCCGACCTGTAGTCGATTTACCTGAACCAGATTCACCAACCAAGCCTAATGTTTCACCAGGATATATATAAAATGATAAATCATTCACAGCTTTCAGCGTTTGACCACGGCCTAATGGAAATTCTTTCGACAGATGAGTTACTTCGATTAAAGGCTTATGTCGATCGATACCTGGCTGAATAGTAGCAATCTCTTTTGGTTGCTTTTTCTCATGCAGCTTTGGTAACGCATTCAATAATTTCTGGGTGTACGGATGCTGGGCATTTGCAAAAATTTCTTCCGTTGTGCCCTGTTCAACTATTTCTCCTTCTTTCATCACAATGATGCGATCACACATACCTGCAACAACGCCTAAATCATGTGTAATTAAAATAATAGACGTCCCCATTTTCTTTTGCATGTCGCGCATCAATTTTAGAATTTGAGCTTGAATAGTAACATCCAGTGCTGTTGTTGGCTCATCCGCAATAAGCAGTGATGGATTACAAGCAAGTGCCATAGCGATCATCACACGTTGACGCATACCACCTGAAAATTCATGGGGATATTGTCGATACCGTTCTTCTGCATCTCCAATACCAACCAGTTTTAATAACTCTATTGTTTGTTGATAGGCTTCGGTTTTTGACATTGACTGATGCTTGATTAAACTTTCAGCCACTTGATCTCCTATTCGAATAGTAGGGTTTGTGGATGTCATTGGATCTTGAAAAATCATACTAATATCTTGTCCACGAATCCCTTCCATTTGTTTTTCACTAAATTCAGTGAGTTCTTGCCCTTTAAACACAATAGTACCAGATTTCAGAAATGAAGGTGGAGATGGCAATAAACGCATAATGGAACGAGCCGTTACACTTTTCCCGCTACCAGACTCTCCTACAATTCCGAGTGTTTCACCTTTATTTAGATGGAAGCTAACGTCCTTAACAGCTTCGAATTCTGTCTCCCCTGTGATAAAGGACACGCGAAGATTATTGATTTCTAAAAGCTTTTCATTCATTCGACCCATCCTTTTTAAAATTTGTGATTGACTTACTTACAAGTATAATCCATACTTTACAATACTGATAGGAATTATACAATATAATGCTGAATATTTTATTTACGTTTGGAGGAAATGCATGGTTACTTCAAAAAATCATTTAAAACCTGAGAAATTTATTTTCTTTTCTACGGTTTATCAAAAACTAATGCATCAAAAGCCTTATCATCTCATTCTTTTTCTTTTAAGTATTTTAGTTCACCCTTTTACATACTTTATCTATCGGAAAAGAAAACATTCTAACACTTATGATCAGGCTTTTGCATTGCGTAGTCAATACTATCTAGAGCATGGGCTGGTTGCTCGCTGGCAAAAAGAATTTGAGCAACAAGAAATAGCAAAAGCTACATTTTTTAAAGATGCTGTATTGGAGTCACAAATTCAGGCAACAGCCAAGCAATTAGCTCAAAGAAAACTACAACAGCTAGTGGATCAAGATTTACAAAAAGAGGGCATACAACAACTATCCTATGACCAATTTTTTAATCAGCAACTAACAAACAAACGTTTTGTAGCCCTTACCTTTCTACCAGCTGTTTTATTTTATGTAGTACTGATCTTATTTGCGAATCCATTTCTGCAATTTATCATTGAACGTATTTTACAAAGCTTCATTGTGATTGTTGGTGTGGCTACATTAGTGTTTACCATTTTATATTTATCACCATTTGATCCAGCAAGAAACTTACTTGGAGTTGAAGCAACACCTGAGCAAATAGCAAACTTTAATCGCATTCACGGTTTGGATCAACCTTATTTATCACAGCTATGGAACGCATTATCTGGCCTATTTACTTTTGATTTAGGCACATCCTTTGCAGGTAAAGAAGATATAACACACAGCATTGCTACAAAATTCCCTGTCACACTTGAAATAGCCGTGTTGTCATTGTTAATGGCTATCGCCATAGCTATTCCAGTCGGTATTATTTCAGCTGTTCGTCCAAATTCATATTTGGATTATACATTTATGTTCATTGCTTTAATCGGCTTATCCATTCCAAGCTTTTGGCAAGGTTTAATTTTTATTTTGACATTTGCTCTAAAGCTACAATGGTTTCCAGCCACCTATAACCCTCATAATTGGTTATCGCTCATCATGCCCATTATCGTCTTGGGAACATCCATTACAGCATCCATTGCTAGGATGACAAGGTCGAGTATGCTTGAGGTGATTCATGAGGACTACATTATTACAGCAAAAGCAAAGGGCTTAAATGAATTCAAAGTCATTTCAAAACATGCCATTCGCAATGCCATGATTCCGATTATTACGGTGATTGGACTTCTTTTTGGGGGTATGTTGGGAGGCGCATCTGTAACAGAAAAGGTATTCAACATTAGTGGGATTGGCAGCTATATCGTCGATAAGCAATTTATCCCTGATATTCCAGCCATTCTTGGCGGCGTTGTTTATATCGCCATCACCATCTCGATTGTCAATTTATTCATTGATATCATGTATGCCTTTTTTGATCCACGCATTCGCTCTAAAATGAAGAAGTCTTAAAGGAGGATCACCTGTGAAAAACATCTTACATGTCAAACTACTTTTGAAGATTACACAGGAATATGTCAATTCTCATTTTACTTTTGTCTTTTCCTTACTGTTTTCTTTACTATTTCTAGCCTATAGCTATAATTTTTCCAGCAATAGCTGGCGACCTGTGGTTCTGCTCTTTTTTGTTATTTATGCCTTTACCACGGCATATGTTGCCTTCGTCAATTTACGAATTAAAAAGGATTTAGCAAAGCATGGTGACATTCAAAAAAGCACTCGAATGTTTGGCTATCCCCTTTTAGTAACGATACTGTCAGGCAATATTTTTTCGACATCCTTTGCATTTATGCTTGTGTCAAAAAGTAAGACTGCAGAATATACTTTTGCTGCCTATGCCTTTATCACACAACTATTCATCTTAGGTATTGCAGCGTTGAATTTATTTAAGCCATATGTGACAGATACCTTTTTACTGGCAATGGGCGTTTTTTTGGTACTCTCGCTTCTTTATATCGTGATGGCCGTTTTATGTACAAAATATGTCACAGCAACTGAGGCACCAAAATGGATGCTCATTCCAGGTATTGTCCTCCTATTGGCCACTTTCACTGGTAATCTATTTGCGACTTTACTAGGATATAGCCTTATTCAAAAGGCTCGAAAGGCTAATCCATCTTCTATTGAGAAGTGGCAAAAAATATGGGAAAAGATTTTACGCAATACGATGGCTGTGTTCGGCTTATTCTTTATTATTTTCATGTTTTCGTTGTCCGTTACAAGCTCTTGGACTTTTGACTATGACTTCGCTACGGAAAATAACTATGGAGCATTGCTACAAACACCGACATTAGAATATCCACTAGGTACAGATAATTATGGCCGAGATTTATTTTCTCGTATTGTATTTGGAGCACAAATATCGTTAATCGTCGGATTTTTCTCAACGATTATCCCCGCAGTTATTGGTGGAGCATTAGGAGCATTTTCAGGCTATTACGGTAAATCCACTGACAATATCATCATGCGGAGTCTCGATATTTTATATGCCATTCCTGGGATATTGTTAGCTATTGCTATTATCGCCGCTTTTGGTGCTAATACGGTGAATCTGATTATTGCACTTAGTGTTGGGGCAATTCCAACCTATGCTCGTACAATGCGGGCGAATGTTATGCAGCTTGCCAATTATGAATTTGTAGAATCGGCTAGAGCTTTAGGTGCATCTGATGCTGCTATTATTTTCAAGCACATTGTTCCCAATTCTTTAGCACCAATGATTGTGAAAGCAACATTAACGATTGGCGGAGCTGTTATTTCAACAAGTAGTTTAAGTTTTTTAGGGCTAGGTATTGAGCCGCATATTCCCGAATGGGGCAATATTTTAAAAGTTGGTAGTACGTACCTGGAGACACATTCATATGTCGCTATTTTCCCAGGTCTTTGTATTATGCTTCTTGTCCTCTCCTTTAACTTCTTAGGAGACGGTTTACGAGATGCTTTAGATCCAAAAACAAATTAATCGGAGGTAACTATGAAGAAATTACTTGTATTTTTATTCGTTGCAGTACTAGCTTTGGCTGGCTGTGTACAAACAAAAACTGACGTAGAAGGCAGTAAAGATTCAAAAGATAGTGACAAGAGCAATGGCAAGATTGCCATTGAAGTATTAGGAATGGCAGCTTCTGAAGAAGATATGAATATTGTACGTGACCAATTAGTAAAAAATGGTTTTGATGTAAAGCTAAATATTCAACCAGATTACGGTTCTTTCTCTGCTCAAAAAGAAGCAGGTAACTATGACCTTGCTCTTTCAAGCTGGACGACAGTTACAGGGAACCCTGACTATGCTGTTCGTGGTTTATTTAAAACTGGCGGTGACTACAGTGTGGTGGCAGATTCAAAATTAGATGCATTAATTGATGAAGCGAGCACATTGACTGGTGAAGAAGCAGCAGCCAAATATAAAGATTTAGAACAATTATTAGTATTTGATCAGGCTTATATTGCGCCTTTATATATTTCCAATAAGTATCAAGGGATCTACTCTGAACTAGTAAACCCTAAAACAGTTCTTTTACCAAAATCTCGTGCACAAGTTTGGGAAAAAATCGAATTTAATGATACATCTAAAAATGCAACAGAACCTTTAATTTTACACCAAACAATCAATTCTCTTACTTCACTTGACCCGATTAAAGGGAATGATGGTTCAATCAACACATTAAACACAAATATGTATGTTCGTCTTGTTAACTTAACAGACACAGATGAAGTTGTTTCAGATGGTTCATTATCTTATAACCATGTAATGGCTGAAGGTAATCAAGAATATTACTTCATTTTACGAGATGATATCCACTTTGCAGCTGTGAAAGATGGTGCTGCTGTTGATACGGGGGAATTAGTGTCAGCTGAAGATGTAGTCTTCTCATTAAATCGTGCAAAAGATGCTAACTCAGTACCAGATCACCGTACTTATAGCATTCATGAAAATATTGAAACAGTGGAAATCGTTTCTGATTTAGCTGAATTAAAAGATAAAAAAGTATCTGGCTCTGAGCAATCCGTTTTAGATGCATTATCTCAAAGCCTACCTGCTTCTGTAGCTCAGTTAGCAAAAGAAAAAGGTACTGTTAATAATGCGGCAGGTGCATACCAAGTTGTTAAAATTACAACACCTACACCTTTCCCACAAGTATTAAATTATTTAGCACACCAATCTGGTGGTATCGTGTCTGAAAAACAAGTAACAAGTATCAATACGTATGATGTGGCTAACTATAACCCTGACAAGGACATTGCCTATGGTGATCAAGCTACTGTAACAGAGGGTTCAGCAACATTCAATAACCAGCTATATGCAAGTGGTCCTTACATTTTAGTGAAGAAAAATGATTATGAAGCACAGTTTGTGAAAAACCCTGCATATCGTGCTGGCAGTGAATACGAGCCAAAAATTGCTAAAATCAATGTCCGTTTTATCTCTGATGTTGATAGTGCCCTATCTGCATTACGTAATGGTGAAATTCATGTTCTTCAAACAGTACCAGAAACGAAACTGGATATTGTAAAATCAGATGCTAAATTAACATTAAATACGGCAGATAGTAATGCTGTTTCCTACCTACAAATGAATACATCTGGCCGTGCAGTTTCTGATTCAGCAGATTTACGTAAGGCAATTCTATACTCTATTAACCAAGACGAATTTATTAGCTATTACCAAGGTAATAAAAAACCAGCTGTATCCACAGTCTCTCCATTAGTTGATACTGGTTTAAAACTTGAAGCAGATAGCGACAAGGTAAAAGAATTTGTAAAAGCATATAACGATAATAAGTAGTACAAATTAGAGCCTTCTCAAAATTTGAGAAGGCTCTCATGTTGTTGCAAAAAGATGATGTTAACGGCAGAAAAAGCAACTTTGCAAGGTGAGGGGTTGATTTCCGTTCCGCCAGCGTCCTTTCCAGGGGGCGTCCGAGGAGCCGCTTCACTCACTTACGTTCGCTCCAGGGTCTCCTCTGTGACGCTAAATCCCCTAGGAGTGACGCTGGCTGCACTCCAATCAACCCTTCTGCAAAATGTCTTTACTTTTTATACTAGCATAGCAATCAAATCGCCCATTATCTGTATTCTTAGAGGGGATAAACTCTTATTTTCAATGTGGAGAAGTCATACGTGACAACCATAAAGAGTCGTGAACACCTTCACTTTATTAGAAAACCTTTGCTAAAAAGGTAACACTTTTGTGGGTTGGAGTGGAAGGCTACTTGACTCCCGTGGGATAGCGAGACAGGCGAGCCCCTGCACGGAGCGGAGGAAGCGATTCGGCGCTCGCCCACAGGAAAGCAAGTAGCCTGCAACGGAAATTTATTTTCACTTTTCACAAAAATTCTATTGATTGTTTTGTTTTTCAACACTATGAGAGCCTTCTCAAAATTTGAGAAGGCTCATTTTTAATAGTAGAAACTCATTTTATATTTCATTATGTGATTTTGGTTTTGGCCCTAGCTCTTCAGGTTCGATATCAGCAAATGTTTCGCCTTCCTCTTCTAAATCACGCATACGATGTGCAATACGTGAAGCCGCCGAAGCTGCTATACTACCAACCAAATCATCTAAGAACGTGTTGACATGATGTCCAGGTTCTGTATCTAGTTTTTTGATAATCCCTATTTTTTGCTTGTCTAAGTGACCAAAAGTGGTAACGGCAATGCTGCCATATGTAAAAACAGATCCTAGTGCGATTGTTTCGTCTACACCAAATAAACCTTCATCTGATTCGATAATTTGCTGTAGTGGTGAAGATAATAATTTCTTCTCTGCTAATTCATCTAATTCAATTCCTACTAATAAAGCATGTTGTACTTCTCGCTTACGTAATACACGTTCAACAGAATGAACACAATGCTCCAGTGTTAAACCTTCATTATAGGTTTTTTGCATTTCGTAAACAATTTGCGCGATATCCTCTATCGCTACACCTCTACGAATTAACGCGGCTTGAGCTGCCTTTGCTACTTCGTCAGAGTGCACACGAATACTTTTATTATGCATAATTAACCCTCATTTCGATTTTTATTGCTAGTATAATGCTAGCCCAACCTATTATACCTTTACTTACGTAATATGGTACAATTTTGTTACAAACATAAGAAGGAGTGTCATCATTGGATAAGGGAACAGTACAGGATTTAACATTTTACAGTGAGTCATTACAGGAGGAATTACAGCTCTATATTTATGTTCCTGCAAATTATTCTCCACTATATAAATACAATATTTTAATCGCATCAGACGGTAAAGACTATTTCCAACTTGGTGGTATTACAAAGCTAGCTGATGAACTGATTGATGACTATGAAATCGAAAATTTAATTATTGCATTTGTTCCTTACAAAGACATAAAAGATCGACGACATAAATATATTCCGAGCGGTGAGCAACATGAATCCTATCTTCGCTTTTTAGCACATGAGCTAGTACCGTATTTAGATCGTGAGTATGCCACTTACCAAATGGGTATGAGTCGTGGAGTGATTGGTGACTCTATGGCTGCTACAGCTTCCTTAATGGCTGCTTTAAAGTACCCAAGCATCTTTGGCAAAGTCATTCTACAATCACCATACGTTGACGCTGATGTGTTAAAGGCTGTTGAAAATTTTAAAGATCCAGGGTCCATTTCTATCTACCATATTGTCGGCAAAGGCGAAGATCAGGTTGTGACAATGGATAAAACCATCAAAGATTTTTTAACACCTAATCGTCAATTGCATGATCTCATGATCAGTAAAGGGTTTACTACATTTTATGACGAGTTCGATGGCAATCATACATGGAAATATTGGAAACCAGATCTTCGACGTGCATTAATCGAAAATTTCAATTAATATTAGGCGATTCAAATTACGAAAACTGAAATTTCTGTTATACTTAATTAGAAAAATTGTTTATATTCGGGAGGTAATGGACTATGAAGTACGGTATTGTGGCATTTCCATCAAAAAAATTGCAAGATTTAGCGAACACTTATCGCAAACGATACGATCCTCATTATGCGAAGATTACACCGCATATGACATTAAAGGACAGCTTCGATGCGTCTGAAGAAGAGATTCAAACCATCGTCAAGCAATTAGATGAACTTGCTGCTAAATATGCACCTTTAAACATTCATGCATCTCGCATAAGTTCGTTTTTCCCTACAACAAATGCGATTTACTTCCGCATTGAACCAACAGAACAATTAGCGGCATTCCAACATGCACTTCAAGACAGCATCCCTAAAGGGGAAATGAAACATGTATTTGTTCCTCATATTACAATCGCTCAAAAAATGTCAGCCTCTGAGCATGACGATATCTTTGGACAATTACGCATGACAGGCGTTGATGAAAAAGATACAATTGATCGCATTCATCTTTTATATCAACTAGAAGATGGTTCATGGACAACATACGAAACATTCCGTTTGTCTGGAGCTGAGTGATTGTTGTATAACGTTAAAATTGTTGAAACAAAGCAAGAACACGATGATGCCTTTGCTATTCGCAAAAAAGTGTTTGTTGAAGAGCAAGGTGTTCCGCTTCATCTAGAATGTGATGCTGAGGATGCAACTGCAACACATTTCATTATGTATGATAACGATGAGCCTGTAGGAGCAGCACGTTTACGCAGTATTGACAACAAAACAGCTAAAATTGAACGTGTTTGTATTTTACAATCTCAACGTGGCAAAAAATTGGGCGCTTTAATCATGAGGGAAATGGAGAAGCATGCCATTTCTATCAATAAAAAAACCTTAAAACTTCATGCACAAAGCTATGCTATTCCCTTCTACGAAAAGCTAGGCTTTACAGTTACCTCACCTGAGTTTATGGATGCAGGTATTCCACACCGTGCTATGGAGAAGAACATTTAATGAAAGGGTGTTACGATATTTACAATGTCGTAACACCCCTTTTTTAAGAGACGAATTCGCTTGCCACCATTTATCTACTCTATCGTAACAAGCAGCATTGCCAAGTAGATATGCCATGCGCTACTTCATCATTCTAGTGATTTTATCTAAATCTAGTGATGCGCCATCTTGAATAATAGATTGTACTAATTTATCTTCTAATTCTTGCGTAATCGATCTGTTAGATATTTTAGCAACACGTCGTACAATTTTTCTTACTTGTTTTTCACTGGTAAAATCCGCATGTTGAATGGCATTGGCTAATGCGAAGATTTCATCCATCGATACACCTGTTTTTTTCTCAATCGAATTAAAAAACGAGCGATGCATGTTTTCCCTCCTATCATTAAAACTCAATATGACCTTGCATCTTGCACGAAACATTTCGCAAATGGTGGAGGCCTTAACTTTATTTAGCATTTCCTAAATAAAAGCTAAAGCCTTTATTATGTTCATCAAATTAGATGTAAGTAGCGCCAACAATAATTAATAGAATGAATAGTACAACAATTAGAACAAATGTAGAACCATAACCATAGTTGTTGTTGCCTCCAGAGTATCCTCCGCAATAGCTATTGTTCCACCCACCAACGTTAGTTCCATACGGTTGTGAGCCCCAGCCTTGGTATCCCATAAAAGCACCCCTCCCTTCTACAACCTATAATATGTTTCGGTCGTAAAAATGGGAGGGGTATTCGTCTAGTCAATATTTCCTTTTGGTCTAAATATTAATGCACCAATAAAGCCAAACACGATAGCAGCACTGATTCCTGAGCTTGTTACTTCGAACATGCCTGTTAATACGCCAACAAGTCCATGCTTCTCTGCCTCTGCTAGGGCACCATGGGTTAATGAATTCCCGAAGGATGTAATGGGTACTGTGGCCCCTGCTCCAGCAAAATTGATTAGTGGCTCATATAAACCCATACCATCTAATATGGCACCGAGGACAACTAACGTACTTAGTGTATGCCCTGGTGTTAGATTGCCAACATCCATTAATAATTGGCCTATGACGCAAATAATGCCTCCAACAATAAATGCAAATACAAATGTCATAACCATGTTTTTTGCCTCATTTCATCGTAATTTCTATCGCATGTGCCGTACATGGAATTGTCTCGCCTTGCTGATAGGAAAGAGGAGATAATAACGCCCCTGTCGCTACTAGCAATACTCGCTTATAGCTCCCTGCACGCATTTGTTGAATAACATAACTAAAAAAAACAGCTGCTGAACAGCCTGCTCCACTTGCACCCGACTGGAATGCTTCATCCTGTCCATAAAATTCGGCACCTGCATCACGCAATAACGTGAGCTCTTCATTTTTCACGCCATTTTCAACAAGCATTCCTTTCAATAGCTTTAACCCAAGCTGTCCCAAATCACCTGTTAAAATTAAATCGTAATGATAAATTTTTTGGTTTCTTTGTTGTAAATGAGATTGAATCGTTTGAAAGGCAGCTGGTGCCATCGCTGCACCCATATGGAAAGGATCATCCATACCATAATCAACGGACTTGCCAATTGTTGCCGCTTCTATTGAAGGATACTCCTCGCGATGCTTCCCAATTAGTGCATATCCAGCAGCGGTTACAGTCCATTGAGCTGTTTGTGGTTTTTGCGCTCCATAATTGATGGGATAACGAAATTGACGTTCAATTGCATTATGTTGACTGGAGGCACCTGCTAATGAAAAATTAGCAGCACCTAACTCTGTTAACAGGCATGCAATAATGACTGAAGATACTGATGTGGCACAAGCCGAAAATAGTCCAATAAAGGGGATTTCTAAATCTCTAGCGGCAAAATTAGTCGGTGTCATTTGATTGACTAAATCCCCACCCATCAAATAGGCGATATCACCTTTTTGTACGCCCATTTTTTTCATAGCAAATTCACAGGCTTCTTCGATCATTTTGCGATGCCCCTGTTCATTTGTTTTCATTTGCCAACGTTCATCATCATAAACAGAGTCAAAATATTGACTAAAAACACTCCGATTCTCTAAAGGACCTGCTACCACTCCACCCGCTAAAAGAGAGGGCTTCGATTGAAATACAATTACCATGAAACCACTCCTATCGTCACTAGGATGTATTTAATAAGCGCTACAAAAAACGCGGACACTACACCAAATAAAACAACCGACCCTGCTAATTTAAATAAATTTCCGCCGACTCCCAATACTAACCCTTCTGAACGATGCTCGATAGCCGCCGAAATAACGGCATTCCCAAAGCCTGTTACTGGTACTGCCGATCCTGCTCCAGCAAATTGACCAATTCTTTTATAAAGACCAAGACCTGTCAAAATCATGGCAAAGAATACCATCGTTGCAACAGTTGGATTTCCTGCTGTTGCCTCCGTAAAATTGAAGAAAATAATATAAAAAAGAGACACAGCTTGACCAATTGCACAAATAAAACCGCCAACGAAAAAGGCTTTTGCTATATTTTTTAAATAAGGGGGCTTGGGTGTAACATTTTGCTCTAACTGTTGATATTGCTCTTTTTCCATTTATGTCTCCTCCTTTGCAAGCTCTATTAGTTCTGTAATTTTATCGCTCAATTTATTATCTTCCACTTGATCCTTTTTTATTTTATTGGCTTCATAAAAAATTTTATAATCAGCGGAGACAAACACATCCTTGTTTGGATATTTCTCTTCAAGTTTTTTTTGCAACTTTTTCTCTAGCTTAGTCTTTTTCCACTTTTTCCATGGTTCAATTTGTACTGCAACAAGCATACTATCGTCATATTGGATAACCGTCGAACGATCAACATAGTCTTCTTCTTTTATAAGGGCTTCGACTTCACTTTCATTTTGCGGCGACCCATAGACAATAAATTTTTCCTTTTCAGCACAACCATTTAACAGCGATAAAACAACTAAGAGCGGTAACGTCATTCCTAGTAGCCTCAAGTTTTACCCTCCTTTTCTTTACAGTTTCTCCACACATAAAAAAACTATTCATTCAAAGATATACACAAAAGCCCGAGTCCAGTTTTCAAAAGTACATATTGTAGAAGTAGTAACAAGGAAAGGGGGTGACAATATGGGTTGTGGTAAGCCAACAAATCCTATTGGACCAATCCATTCAGCAGGCTGCGTTTGTGACGTAGTTCGCGCTATTTTAGATATTCAAAATCAAGCGGTGCGAGATGAGTGTTCTCCATGTACAGCTAACTGTTTCTTAGAGCCACTAGGTGGGATTGTTAGTCCTGCACGCTCTCAAGCAGATACACGTGTATTCATGTTAATTACGAAAGATGGTACTCCTTTCAAAGCATTCTTTAACTCTCCAACAGCAGATCCTTGCATTTGTACATCCGTATTCTTCCGCGTAGAAGATATGTTTGATGAATGCTGTGCTACTTTACGTGTTTTAGAGCCATTATGTACATTTGACTCTAGTGAAAGTACAGTAGACTTACTAAGCAAAGACGGTTGTTGTATAAACATGAAGAAAATCTGTAAAGTAGATGACTGGAGCTCAACTGATAGCTGTATTACTGTAGACTTATCTTGCTTCTGCGCTGTACAATGTATCGCTGATGTTGACTTAGGGATTTGTGACTAATTCTTTCACCTTTGACACACACACATAAAAAAAGTGTACGGCATCCTCTGCTGTACACTTTTTTCTTAGTGTTGAAAAACAAAATTGTCAATTGAAAGGTAGAAATGAATTTCCGTTGCAGGCTACTTGCTTTCCTGTGGGTGAGCGTCGAGCCGCTTCGTGCAGTGGCTCGCCTGTCTCGCTATCCCACGTGAGTCAAGTAGCCTTCCACTCCAACCTACAAAAGTGTTACCTTTTTAGAAAAGTTTTTCAATAAAGTGAAGTTGTTCACTACTCTTTATTAAGAGGTGTTGTCACTCATTAAAAATACAGATAATGTGCTATTTGATCGCTATGCTACTATGAAAAAAAGTAAAGACACTTTGCAGAAGGGTTGATTGGAGTGGAGCCAGCGTCACTCCTAGGGGATTTAGTGAACTGCACCCAAAATATTGGACTTAAAAATCTACTATAGGGGGTGCAGTTAGTGATTTCTGATGAACAAAAATTAGCCGTAGTTCTAGCTTACTTTGAAGAAAAGGAAAGTACGTATCAGATTGCCAATAGATTAAAGAGGGATCGACAGTACATTCGATTATGGATTGAATTATATCGATATCATGGCATCGAAGGAATTATTCGTCCTCAAGGGTTCACGAATTACGAAGATTCTTTTAAAATAAAAGTAATTCAACACCTGATAGAGACGGGCGATTCGCTCCTTCAGACTGCTGCGAAGTTTAATATTCCTTCTCGTGAAACCATTCGGAGATGGAAAAAACAATGGATGTCCAAGGCTGGAGAGGTGCTCTATCAAATAGAAAAGGAGCGCCAATCAATGCCAAAAAAACAACCACCTTCGTCCGATTTAAATGAAAAAACAACGGAAGAGTTAAAAGCGGAAATTGAGTATTTACGGATGGAAAATGCTTATTTAAAAAAGTTGAAAGCCTTAGTTCAAGAAAAGGATGCCTTCACATCCAAGAAAAAGTAAGAGCTGTTTATGAGCTAAGGTTGGATTTTCC